>NZ_JBWGQW010000007.1:0-29129 GCF_056332225.1 Thermus sp.
CCTCGGGCACGCCCCGCTCCTTGGCCCCCCGGACGAAGCGCTCCCGGTGTCTCTGCATTTCCTCCACCCGCTTCTTCCCCATAGCCCTCCTGAGGAGGTCCGCCTCCCCCAGGGAGTACCCCGCCACGGCCGAGGCGATCTGCATGATCTGCTCCTGGTAGACGGGGATTCCGTAGGTCTCGTCCAGGATGGGCCTGAGGTGCTTCTCGGCGTGGGGAAACTCGCTGTAGCTCACGGGCTCCAGCCCGTGGTGGCGGCGGATGTAGGTGGGGATGTGCTCCATGGGGCCCGGGCGGTAGAGGGAGACCAGGGCGATGATGTCCTCCACCCGCCTGGGCTTCAAGCCCCGCACCGTGGCCGTCATGCCCCCGGACTCCAGCTGGAAGACCCCCTTGGTCTCGCCCCGGGACAGGAGCTCAAAGGTCTTGGGGTCGTCCAGGGGGAGGCGGTCGTAGTCCAGCTCCACCCCCCGGGATTCCCGGATAATGCGCTTGGCCTCGTCCAGAAAGGTGAGGGTGCGGAGGCCCAGGAAGTCCATCTTCAAAAGGCCCAAGGCCTCCACCGCCCCCATGTCGTACTGGGTCACGGGCCGCCCCTCTTGGTCGCGCATGAGGGGGACGAGGTCGGTGAGGGGCTCGGCGGCGATCACCACCCCGGCGGCGTGGACGGAGGCGTGGCGGTTCAGGCCCTCGAGGCGCATGGCCACCTCGAGGACCTCCCGCACCTTGGGGTCCCTCTCCATCTCCGCCCTGAGCTCCGGCACCACCTGAATGGCCTCCTGGAGGGGCTTGGGCTTCCCGAACTGCACCGGGATGAGCTTGGCGAGCTCCTCCGCCCGCTTGTGGGGGATGCCGTAGACCCGGGCCACGTCCTTGAGGGCGGCCTTGGAGGCGAGGCTTCCCAGGGTGCCGATCTGGGCCACCCTGTCCTCGCCGTAGCGCTCCCGCACGTACTGGATCACCCGGTCCCTCTCCCGGTCGGAGAAGTCGGTGTCGATGTCGGGCATGGAGACCCGCTCCGGGTTCAGGAAGCGCTCAAAGAGGAGGCCAAAGCGCAAGGGGTCAATGTTGGTGATGCCCACGGCGTAGGCCACCAGGCTCCCGGCGGCGCTTCCCCGCCCAGGCCCCACGGAGATGCCGTTTTTCCGGGCCCAGTTGATGTAGTCCTGCACGATGAGGAAGTAGCCGGGAAAGCCCATGCGCTCAATCACGGAAAGCTCGTAGAGGGCCCGGTGGAGGATGGCCTCCGCCGTCCACTCCCTCACCCCCTCTAGGGGGGGAAGCCCGGCCTTTAGCCCCTCCCAGGCCGCCTCCTCCACCTGGGCCAAGGCCCAGGCCAGGGCCTCCCCATCCCCGTGGGGGGGAAGCTTCCCGAGCCTGCGCAAGACCTCCCGGTAAAAGCCCTCCGTGATCCGGTCCGGGTAGCGCCTGAGGAGGCCCTTGAAGGTGAGCTCCCTTAGGTACTGGGCCTCGGTGCGCCCCTCGGGGAGGGGGAAGCGGGGGATGCGGTAGACCATCTTGTCCCCGATGGGGAGGTCCACGTTGCACATCCGGGCGATCTCCACGGTGTTGTCAAAGGGCTCGTCCCCCCACTCCGCCTCGGGGAGCATGGCCCGCATCTCCTCGGGGGTCTTCACGTAGAACTCGTCGCAGGGAAAGCGCCAGCGCTCGGGGTCGTCCAGGGTGGCCTTGGACTGGATGGCGAGGAGGACCTCGTGGGCGCGGGCGTCCTCTCTTTTCACGTAGTGGCCGTCGTTGGTGGCCACCATCCCGAGGCCGTACTTCCTGGCGAACTCCTTCAGGACCTCGTTGACCTTCCTTTGCTCGGGGAGGCCGTGGTTTTGGATCTCTATGAAGAAGCGGTCGCCGAAGATGGAGAGGTACTCCTCAAGCCGGGCCTCCGCCAGGTCCAGGCGGTCTTGGAGGATGAACTGGGGGATCTCGGCCCCCAGGCACCCCGAGAGGGCGATGAGGCCCTCGGCGTGCTCCCTCAGGATCTCCCGGTCAATGCGGGGCTTCTCGTAGAAGCCTTCCAGATAGGCCCGGCTCGCCAGGCGCACCAGGTTCTGGTACCCCTTGAAGTCCTTGGCGAGGAGGGTGAGGTGGAAGTAGCCCCCGTCTAGGCCCTTCCCCCGCTTGCGGTCAAAGCGGCTTTCCGCCGCCACGTAGGCCTCATAGCCCAGGATGGGCTTGATGCCCATTTCGGTGGCCTTCTTGTAGAACTCCACCGCCCCGAAGAGGTTGCCGTGGTCGGTGATGGCCAGGGCGGGGTCCTCGGGGGTGGTCTCCTTCACCCAACGGAGGAGGTCGGAGAGCTTGGCCGCCCCGTCCAGGAGGGAGAACTGGGTGTGCTGGTGCAGGTGGGCGAAGCGGAGCTTGCGGCCCATGGTCCCCAGTTTACGGCCTGCTACCCTATGGGGGGGACGGGAGCGCATGACCTTAGGAGAGCTTCGCGAGGAGGTCTGGAACTTCCTGGCCCGCCACGACCTGGCCCTCCACCCCACGCCCCCCCACGGCCACCACCCGAACTTCCTGGGGGCGAGGCGGGCGGCGGAGCGGCTCATCAAGACCCCGGAGTTCCAGGGGGCGAGGCGAATCCTCGCGGGTATGGACGCCGTCCTCAAGCCCCTTAGGGAGGAGGCGCTTCGCCAGGGCAAGGAGGTCCTCCTCCCCCATCCCGACCGGCCCGGGGAGTTTCTGCTCCTAAAGGACGTGGACCCGAGGCGGCTCAAGCGGGTGCGGGAGGCCTACCGCTTCGGGGCCCGGGTGGCCCTGGAGGAGGCCCCGCCGGACCTTGTCCTCATCGGGGCGGTGGCCGTGGACGAGGAGGGGGGGTGGGTGGGCAAGGGCTACGGCTTTCCCCAGGACTGGCTTAGGGTGGAAGCCCCCTTCGCCACCCTGGCCCACCCGGTGATGGTCTACCCCCGTCTTCCCGTGGAGCCCGAGCGCCGGGTGGACCTCATCGCCACCCCCCAGAGGCTCCTTCGGTTTTAGAGGGCGAACTCCCGGAGGAGGCCCTCGAGGTCCAGGGCCTCCCGCGGCCCCTCCGCCGGGTAGGCCTCGGGGTAGCGGGGGAGGTAGGCCTTTAGGCGCTCCTCAAAGGTGGGCACCTCCGCCTTCCAGAAGACCCCCACCGGGATCCGCTCCCCCCACTCCAGGGCTTTTTCCTGGAACATGGCCATCTTGCGATCCAACTCCTCCGGGGAAAGCCCTTCGGGGACGTGGGGGTCGTAGCCCTCTTCCTGAAGCCTATAAAGCCTCGGGGCGAACCACTCCTTGGTGTGCAGGTCGTTGTAGGTGGGGCAGGGCTGGAGGACGTGGAGGAAGGCGAGGCCCCGGTGGGCGATCCCCTCCTTGATGAGCTCCTTCAGGCCCCTCACGTCGTAGGCGTAGCCCCGGGCGATCCAGGTGTAGCCGGCGGAGAAGGCCAGGAGCAGGGGGTTGATCCGCCCCTGGGGGTTCGGCTTGGGGAGGCTCTTGGTCTTCTCCCCAAGGCCTAAGGTGGGCCCGGCCTGGCCCTTGGTGAGGCCGTAGACCTCGTTGTCGTAGAGGATGTAGAGGAGGTCCACGTTTCTCCGCCCCGCGGCCACGAAGTGCCCGGCGCCGATCCCGAGCCCGTCCCCGTCCCCGCCCACGGCCACCACGGTGAGGTGGGGGTTGGCGAGCTTGGCCCCTTGGGCGATGGGCAGGACCCGGCCGTGGAGGGTGTGAACCCCGTAGACGTTGAGGTAGTGGGGGGTCTTGGCCGAGCAGCCGATACCCGAGAAGACCGCCGTCTGACTGGGATCCCGTTTCAGCTCAAAGAGGGCCATCTGGAGCGCGGAGAGGATGCCGTAGTCCCCGCACCCTGGGCACCAGTCGGGCTGTTTTTCCGCCTTGTAGTCCGCAAGCTTGAGCTCCAGCATCCTAGACTCCTTTCCTGAGCACGAGCCTTTCCGGGGCCTGGCCCTCCTTCACCGCCTTCAGGGCCGCCACGGCCTCGTCCAGGGTGATGGGCCGGCCGTTGTACTTCACCACCCGGTGGTGGACCTTCTTCAGGGTTTCCTGCTGCACCAGGTCGGCGAGCTGGCCCGAGTAGTTGTGCTCCACCGTGACCAGGGTTTTCCCCTCGAGGAGGGGGGCGATCTCGGGGAAGGGCCAGAGGAGGCGGAGGTGGAGGTAGCCCACCCCGGGAAGGTGGTCCAGGGCCTCGAGGAGGGTGCCCTTCACCGTCCCCCAGCCCAAGACCAGCACCTCCCCGTCCCGGAAGAGGGTGTACTGGTCCTCCTTGGGGATCTCCTTCCGGGCGGTTTGGAGCTTTTGCATCCGCTTCTCCATCTGGGTTTCCCGGAGGACGGGGTCCTCGGTGATGTGGCCCAGGGGGTCGTGCTCGTCGGAGGTTATCCAGTAGAAGCCCCCAGGGGTGCCGATGGGGATGAAGGGGGAAAGGCCGTCCTCTCCTGGGGCGTAGCGCTCGTAAGGCCCGAAGCCCTCCCTTGGGGGAAGGCGCCTTTCCCCGTCCAGGGAAAGCACCTTAAAGGCCTCCTTGGGAAGGCTTTGGGCCAGGGAGGCCAGGAACTTGTCCAGGAGGTGGACCACCACCGTCTGGTAGCGCCAGGCCCAGGCGAGGGCCTTCTGGGCATCCAAAAAGGCGTCCAGGATGTCCCCGGAGGCCAGGACGAGCCTCGGGTACTCCCCGTGCCCCCCCCTTATGGCGAACCAAAGGTCCCCCTGCTCCGTGCGGGTGGGAAGCCCGGTGCTGGGCCCGCCCCGCTGGTAGAGGGTCACCACCAAGGGCGCCTCAATCATCCCGGCGAAGCCCATCCCCTCGGCCATGAGGCTGAAGCCGGGGCCGCTGGTGGCGGTGGCGGCCTTGGCTCCCGTGAGGGCGGCTCCTACGGCCATGGTCACGGCGGCGATCTCGTCCTCGGTCTGCACCACGGCCACATCGGCCCCCGGGAAGGCGGTGTGGGCCTCGAGGTAGACGCTCTCGTCCGTGGCGGGGCTTATGGGGTAGTAGGTCTGGAAGCGGAGCCCCCCGGCGAGCTTACCCAAAGCCGCCGCCTGGGCCCCGGTGAGGTAGACCCGGCCCGGCTCGTAGCCGTTGGCCTTTAGGTTCAGGGAAAGCTTAGGAACCTCCTCCCTGTAGACCGCCTCGGCCACCTTCTGGTTGAGCTCCAGGACCTTCCCCTTAAACTGCAGGGCCAACGCCTCCAGAAGGGGCTCCAGGGGGTAGTCCAGGAAGTGGAGGCTCGCCGCCACGGCGATGGTGTTCAGGGTGCGCCGGGCCTGCAGGGAGGGTACCCCGAGCTCGGCCCCGATGCGGTCCGCCACCTCCTCGTAGGGGTACGGGAGGGGCTGGACCCCCGCCTCCACGTAGGCTTGAAGGATCTCCTTGAGGCCCGGGTCCAGCTTGCCGAAGCGCTGGGAGAGGGCCTCCGCCACCCGGTGGTCCAGCATGGGGAGCTTGGAGAGGGTGAGGTCCAGGACCTTGGGATCGTAGAGGAGCACCCCCCCCTCCCGCACCTCCCCCAGGTGGCGGGCCAGGGTCTCCCCGTCCAGGGCCACCAGGAAGTCCACCTTTTCCCGGAAGGCCTGGACGGGTTTTCGCGAAAGCCGCACGTCCAGGTAGGAGTGCCGCCCCATGATGTTGGAGTGGTACTCCCGCTTGGTGGCCACCCACCACCCGCCCTTGCCCATGGCCCGGGCAAAGAGGGTGGCCGCCGTCTCTATCCCGCCCCCTTGGGGGCCGCCCACGCGCCAGGTGAACTCGTCCATAACCCCTCCTCCGTTCTCCGATACCCTACTCCTTATGAGGCGGGGTTGGCTAGGGGCGTTCGTACACCCCTACTCTTCCCCGTCCGCCAGGTGAAGCCTCCGCCCCCAGAGGCTTTGGGGGGCGTGGTGCTCCAGGACCAAGGCCCGCACCCTTGGATCGGGGATCCGCTCCGCGGCGTAAAGGGGGTGGTGGCGGCGCACCTGGAAGGCGCCCACAAGCCCCCGGCGCAAAGGGTAAGGAGGCACGGGCGGGGCGTAGAGCCCGGTGAGGACCCGCTCCCAGGGGCGGTAGGGCCTCAGGGCCTTTCCGGCGTCGTGCAGGAGGGCAGCCCGCACGGCGAAGTCGGGGGCCTCGGGGTAGCGGGCGAGGAGCCTTTTCGCCACCCGCACCCCGTGGGCCCGGTCCCGGGGGTCCATGGCGAGGTAGAGCTCCCGCTCCTCCCCTTCCAGGAAGCGTAGGGCGAAGGGGTCGTCGGGGGCCTCCCGGGAGAGGAGGGCCTTTAGAAGCCTCCCAAGCCGCCGGAAGAACCGGGGCACGGCTAGATGAACTTCTTCAGCATGGTGGCGATCTCCTCGGGCTTCTTGGGGTCCACCTTGCCCTCGGAGACCTCGGCGGCGCAGACGTTCAGGAACTCGTGCAGGATCAGGGTGGCCGCGGCCTCCATGGCCTTCTTGGTGGCGGTAATCTGGGTGAGGACCTCGTCGCAGGGGCGGCCCTCCGCCACCATCTTCTGCAGGCCCCGCACCTGGCCCTCTATGCGCCGAAGCCGCTTGAGGATGTTCTCCACGGTGTCCTGCCCAAGCTCGGTGGTCCGGGTCATGGGCCCATTATATACCGCTACCCCCTATGCCTTCTTCGCTAAGGGGTTCCTCGGCCTCCGGGGCCTTGGGCTTACGCACCCAAAGGAGCTTCCCCCCGAGGATTCGGCCGAGGCGGGCCAGGACCTCCTGAGGGTCTTCTTCCCGGTCCTCCTCGGGAGGAGGGGGCTCGGGCCTCGAGGCCTCCTTTTGGGGGCCAGGCGCCTCGAGGCGGGGGCCCTCCCGCCCGGAGGCGGGGTCTAGGCCCCTAGGCCCGGGGGTTTTTTTTTCCAGGAGGAAGGCCAGGTCCTCCACCCCGAAGTGGGTCCGGGCCAGGGGCAGGAGGACCTCTTTTTGCTCCTCGGCCTTCCTTTGGTGGAAGGCCTTGTTCTCGGGGAAGCGGAGGAGGAGGGTGCCCCCGGAGACCTCCGGCCTCGCCTCCCGCACGAAGGCCCGGAGGGTGGGCTTCAGGGCCTCCAGGAAGGCCCGCCACCGCCCGCCGAGGTCCACCGCCTCCTCCTTCCCGGGAGGCGGGGCGGGGGCCGGGGGAGGGGGCCCGGGGAGGGGGGCCTCCTCCGGCCGGGATGGGGAGGGCTTGGGAAGGGCCTGGAGGAGGGCGGCCTCGAGGCCGAGGAGGTCGGAGCGCCGGGCGAGCCTCTCCAGGGCCTCGTCCAAGGCGGTGAGGGCCCGGAGGAGGGCCTCAGGGGGGGCCGGGAGGGCCACCCCCCCAAGGCCGTAGGCGGCGTAGAGCCCCTCCCTCAAGACCTCCATGAGCCCCTGGACCAGGCTCCTCGGGGCGAAGCCCTGGGCGTAAAGCCGCCTGGCCTCGGCCAGGGCCCCCCCCACCTGCCCCCCGGCCAAAGCCTGGGCCAGGCGCAGGAGGGCCTCCTTAGGGGGAAGGCCCAGGGCCTCCTCCACCCGGGCCCGGGTGAGGGGGCCCGGGAGGAGGAGGAGGCGGTCTAGGAGGCTTTCCGCGTCCCGCATGGCCCCGTCCGCCAGGCGGGCCACGAGGAGAAGGGCCTCCTCCTCGGCCTCCCGGCCCAGGCCCTCGAGGATGCGCCTGAGCTTAGAGGCGATCTCCTCCTCGGTGAGGCGGCGGAAGCGGTAGTGCTGGGTGCGGGAGAGGATGGTGGGGGGCATCCTCTCGGGCTCGGTGGTGGCGAAGACGAAGAGGACGTGGGGCGGGGGCTCCTCCAGGGTCTTGAGGAGGGCGTTGAAGGCGCTCTTGGAGAGCATGTGGGCCTCGTCCAGGATGAAGACCTTCCTGGGGGCGGAAAGGGGGGCGAGGAGGATCCTCTCCCTTAGCTCCCGCACGTCCTCCACGGAGTTGTTGCTGGCGGCGTCAATCTCCACCACGTCGGGGTGGGCGCCCCTCTGCACCGCCTGGCAGTGGGCGCAGGCCCCGCAGGGGCGCTCCTCGGCCTCGCACCCCACCGCCATGGCGAGGAGCCTCGCCGTGGTGGTCTTGCCCACCCCCCGGGGCCCGGAGAAGAGGTAGGCGTGGGCGAGCCTTCCCTCCCGGATGGCCCTGAGGAGGGGTTCCTTCACGTGCTCCTGGCCCACCACCTCCTCAAAGGTGAGGGGGCGGAAGCGGCGGTAGAGGGCGCTCACAAGGGCTAGTATAGGGCGTGGTGCGGAGCTTTCTCTCCTTCCACGTGGAGGCCCCTCTTGAGGGGGTGGCGGCCTGGGTGGAGGGGCGCACGGGGGGGGCCGGGGTCTACCTGGTGCCCGACCCCCCCTGGACGAGCCTCTACCACGAGGCCCTCGAGGCGGAGGAGAACCCGGAAGCGGTGCAGGCCTTCCTGAGGGAGCTTTCCCGCTTGGGGAGGGCCCTCGCCTTCCTGGTGCAGGCGGAGGAGGACCTCCTCTTCCTCCTGGCGGAAGGGGGGGAGGTGGTGGCGGAGCTCCGGCGGGGCCCCGAGCTCGGGGAGGCCCTCCGGGCCCCGGAGGACCTAAGGCCCCTCCTGGAAGGGGCCAGGGCCCTGCCCCCGGAGCACGCCGTCCGGGCCCTGGCCACCTCCTTCGGCCTCCACCCGGACCACGCGGCCTTGGGCTTTCTGGACCTCCTGGAGGCCGAGGAGGAGGGGGGCCTCCCCGAGGAGGTGGTCTACCTTGAGTGAGGCCCTTCTGGTCAAGGTGGGGGGAAGCCTGAGGGGGGCGGAGGCCCTCTTGGACGAGCTTTCCGCCTACCCCGGGCCCCTCGTCCTCGTCCACGGGGGCGGGCCCGAGATCGGGGCTTGGCTAGGGCGCCTGGGGATGGAGAGCCGCTTCGTGGGGGGGCTTCGGGTGACGCCCCCGGAGCAGCTTGAGGTGGTGGAGATGGCCCTCTACCTCACGGGGAAGCGCCTGGCCTCGGGGCTTTCCCGAAGGGGGAGGAAGGCGGTCGCCCTCTCGGGGCGGGACGCCCTCTGCCTCAAGGGGAGGGCGCTTCCCGGGCTCGGCCGGGTGGGGGAGGTGGTGGGGGTGGAGGTGGGCCTCCTCCTGGACCTCCTGGAGAAGGGCTACACCCCCCTCCTCGCCCCCATCGCCCTGGACGAGGAAGGCGCCTTGAACGTGAACGCCGACACCGCCGCGGGGGCCGTGGCCGGGGCCTTGGGGTGGCCCGCGGTCTTCCTCACCGACGTGGAGGGGGTCTACCGGGACCCCAAGGACCCCGGGACCCGCCTCCTCCGCCTCACCCCGGAGGCGGTGGAGGCCCTAAAGGGGGAGGGGGTCCTCCAGGGGGGGATGGTCCCCAAGGTGGAGGCGGCCCTCTCCGCCCTCCGGGCCGGGGCCCCTTGGGCGGCCATCGCCCGGGGGGAGAGGGGGGTCCTCGAGGCCGTCCTCCGGGAAGAGGCGGGGACCCGCTTCACCCTTTGAGCCAGAAAGGCCCGCGGTAGTAGGGGTAGGGAAACTTCCCCTCGTCAAAGAGGTCCGCGAGAAGGACCCCGATGCGCCTCACGCCACACCTCCAGGAACTCCTTGAGGATATTCCCCGTGACCCCCCAGATGTCCACCCCCCGCCAGGGGAAGTGCCACACCCTGCGCCCGAGCCGCACCTCGCCCCAGGGCTCCACCTTTAGGAGCTCCTCCAGGGGGGCGGGGAGCACCTTCGCCACCTCCTCGGGGTTGGGCTTAAGGGGGGGAAGGTCCTCTCGGAAGACCACCACGGGCTGGACCAGGAAGCCCTGGGGGGAGAGGGTGGGGGAGAGGAAGCCCAAAGGCTCTACCCCCCTTAGCCCCACCTCCTCCTCCGCCTCCCTCAGGGCGGCCTCCACCACCCCCTCCCCCGGCTCCACCACCCCTCCGGGAAAGCTCACCTGGCCGGCGTGGGTGGGGAGGCGGGGGCTCCTTAGGGTGAAGAGGAGGTGCTCCCCCAAAAGGGGCACGGCCACCGCCGCCAGGCGGAAGCCGGGCGGGGGTTCTAGCCCTCCCGGCAGGCCCTGAGGGAGCGCTTCCTTAAGGCGCTCTCGGGGTCCAGGCCCCTCTTGGCGAAAAGCCCCACCAGCTGCCAAAGCGCCTCCTCCAGGTCGCCCTTTGCCAGGGCTTCCTTCAGGCCCTCCTCGCTCCCTGGGTCCATCCCCTTCCTCTGGAGCTCGTAGGCCCGAAGCAAGGTGGGAAGCCCCCGGGGCAGGGCGCAGGGGTCCTCCCGCTTCCCCTCCTTGGCCTTGAGCTCCTCCCAGCGGGCCTTGACCTCCTCCGGGGTCTTGGCCTCCGCCTCCCCGAAGACGTGGGGGTGGCGGCGGATGAGCTTCTCCACGATGGCCCGCTCCACGTCCCCGTAGGAGAAGCTTCCCTCCTCCTCGCCGATGACGCTGTGGAAGGCCACCTGCAAAAGGACGTCCCCGAGCTCCTCGGCCATCTCCTGGGGGTTTCCCTTAAGGAGGGCGTCCGCCGCCTCGCTCGCCTCCTCCAGGAGGTAGGGGACCAGGCTTTCGTGGGTCTGGGCCCGGTCCCAGGGGCACCCCCCCGGCCCCCGCAGGCGGCGCATCACCTCAAGAAGCCTTTCCATGCCCCCCATTCTCCCTTAGGAGGAGCCCCCCCGTCAGGGAAAGCCCCACGAGGAGGAGGGAGAGGGGGTCTAGGGGGGCGGGCTCCAGGGTCCAGCCCCCGGGGCCCGGGGCAGGCAGGCCCGTGGTGCGGGTGAGGAGGAAGAGGAGAAGAAGGGTCCCCACCAGGTAGCGCCCGGCCCGAATCCACCCCTTTCCCGGGCGCACCTCGAGGAGGGGAAGGAGGAGGAGGGAGAGGCCAAAGCCGAGCTCCAAGGCCAGGAGGACCATGAAGAGGAGGCCGTACCAGAACCCGGGGGTCTTGAGGGCCAGGGCGGGGTCTTTGAGGCGGAAGACCTCGCCGCAAAGCCCCCCGCCCAAGGGGGTGTCCCCCAGGCCCAGGAGCTGGAGGAAGAAGGGGAGGATGAAGAAGAGGGCGGCGCGGCGCATGGACCCAGGTTACCTGTCTCTCCGGGCGAAGACCCAGGCGGCGAGGAGGGCGAGGGCCAGCCCGGAGAAGACGAGGTAACCCAGGCCCAGCCAGGGCCCCACCCGTCCCAGCCGCTCCGCCACCAAGTAGCCCACAGGCCCCGTGAGCACGGGGGCCTTGAGCCCCGAGAGGAGGCCTACCCGGTGGACCTCCTGGGGGTTGAGGAGCAGGGCTCCCGTGAGGAGGCCCTCGAGGGGGTAGTCCCTAAGGCGCACGGCCAGGGCCACCACCAAAGGCCCGTAAAGCACGCTGAGAAAGCCGAAGAGGGCGAAACCGAGCCCTAGGGCCCGCCTTTCCTCCAGGGAGAGGGCGGAAAGCAGGGCGGAAAGCCCCACCCAAAAGGCGAGGAGCCCCAGCCCCGAAAGGAGGAACCACAAAGCGGCCTCCCTCCCCAACCCCAAGAGGCCCGCCGCCATGAGCATCCCGGGGAGGAAGGGGAGGAGAAGGCCGAGGAACACCCCCAAGACCCCTTCCAGAAAGGCCCGCGCCGGATGGGCGGGGAGGCCTAGGAGGAAGGCCCACTCTTCCCTCGAGGCCAGGAGGGGAAGGGCGAGGGCCAGGACCAGGGGCGGGAGGACGAGGAGGAGGCTGGAGTAAAGGCCCACAAGGCCCACCCCCTCCCCCCGCCCTTCAAAGCCCAGGGCAAGAAGGGGGGGAAGGACCGCAAGACCCCCGGCCCAAGGGTTCCGGCCAACCTCCCTCAGGAAAAACCCCGTCACGGCGCCTTGGGGGGAGGGGGAAAGAAGTCCGCGGGCACCCAGGTGCGCTTGGCTCCTTCCTCCAAGGCCCCGTTCCAGGTGAGGGTCCGCCCCCCCCGGTGTTCCGGTCGCCCCTTGAGGTACGCCTCCAGCTCCTTCGGGTCGCCGAAGGCCAGAAGCCCCGAGCCCATGGGCGTGCGGATCCTGGGGTGGTGGTAGAGCACCGCCTTTTTCGCCTCCACCCAGACGGGGTTTTTGCGATCGCTCGCCAAGAAATCCGCCAGGTACACCTCCTTGGCCTTCAGCTCAGGCCCCCCCCAGCCGTTCAACTGGTCCAGGAGGCAGGCGGGGTCGTCGTAAAAGAAGGCCTTGCCCTGGGGGTTGACCGCCTGAGCGGCGTAGCGGGCGTCCAGGATGGTCATGAAGCAGTAGGGGCAGGCTTCCACCCCCACCCGTAGGGGCCTAGGAGAGGCTTGGGCCCGGAGGAAAAGGGCCCCAAGCCCTCCCACGGCAAGCTTGAGCAGATGCCGACGTTCCATGGGCTCAAGCCTAGGCTAATGGCCGTGGTCCATTCCCTCCCCAAGGAGCCCCGCGTGCTTGGCCAGGAGGGCCACCAGGTTCATCTCGGGAAGGGGGGCGAGGTCCAGGAGGGTCTGGAAGCTGTAAAAGTGCTGGCGCCCGTGCTGGGCCCTGTTCTTCTCGGCGAACTCCTGGGCCGCCTTCGGGCTTGCGAAGGCCAGAAGGTGGGCGTTCATCACCACCATCATCCTCTCCCCCCAGTAGTAGGTGGCCGACCGGGCGGGAATCAGGCGAACCGTCTCCTGGGGGCGGGCAGGGTCGTAGCTTCCCCGGTCGGTGACGTAGAAGGTGGCCTCCTCCCCGTCCTTGATCCCGTGGACCCAGGCGTAGTTCACCATGCAGGCGATGCTCTCAAAGTGGAGGGCCTCCACCTGTTGCTGGGGGTCGTGGGGAGCAGGCCGGGGCTCGGCGAAGGCGATCTGGGAATAGGTCTGCTCAAAAAAGCCCTTGGGGAAGGTGCGGCCCCGCCACGACCCTTCAGGGGTCTTAATGGGCATGCCGCAGAAGGCGCACGTCCCCGCCTCCCAGGGGATGGGCTTGGGGGGCACCGCCCGGCCCGAGGGCCTGGAGCCGGCCATCGCGGGGTTCCCGTGGCCCATCTGGGCCAAGGCCGGTGCCGTGAGCGCCAGACCCGCCAAAGCCTTCACCACTTCACGCCGATTCCTCATAGAGCACCTCCATTAGCCAGGGGATGCGCTCTCCCCTTTGGCCCAAAACGAGCTGGGGCGGCCCCTCCTCCAGGAGAACACCCCCCTTGAGGAGGACCAGGTGCTGGGTTTTGTAGGCCTCCTCGAGGCTGTGCAGCGCCACCGCCACAAGCCCCTGCCCCTTGGCCTCCACCCAGGCCCAGAACCGTTCCCTTCCCTTTGGGTCTAGGGCGGCGGTGGGCTCGTCCAGGAGCCAAACCGCCGGGTTGCCCATAAGGCTCGCCGCCAAGGCCAGCCGTTGGCGCTGGCCCCCCGAGAGGGCGCCCACCTTCCGGTCCATAAACCCCTCCAGACCCATCCGGTCCACCGCTTCCTCTAGGGCCTGGGGGCCGAGCCCCTTGATCCGCTGGGCCAGGACCAGGACCTCCCTTGCCCGGAGGTGGGGGAAAAGCCTCGGGGTTTGGGGCAGGTAGGCGCGGAGGGGAAGGAGGCCCGGGTCCCTGGGAGAGCGGCCCAGGAGCAGGGCCCGCCCCCTGTCGGGCCTGAGCCTTCCCGCCAGGAGGGCGAGGAGGGTGCTCTTGCCCGCCCCGTTGGGACCGAGAAGCCCCACCACCCCTCCGGAGAGCCTAAGGTTTAGGCCCTTAAGCCGCCCCCGCTTGCTCAGCTCCTCCACCACCACCACAGGCCACCTCCCAAAAGGGCGAGGAGGAAGAGGGAAGGGGAAGAAGCCCCTTGTTTGGCCAGCTTCTTGGGCCTGGGGTCGGCAAGGCGCGCGAGCCTAAGCCCCGGCACCTGGGCTTCCGCCCCTTCCCAGAGCAGGACCCCCGGGGCAAGGGCGAAGAGGGAAAGTTCGGGCTGGCGGGCGAGGAGAAGGGCGAAGCTGGAGGTGGGAAAGTGAGGGACGGGGAGGCCCGAGGCCCGGTCGTAGGCGTTGCCCACCACCCGGGCCTTCGCCTCCGGGTCGTCCACCAGGAGGTCGTAAAGGTTGCCCCGAAAGGCGTTTCCCTCCACCAGGGCCGAGTTCCCCCCCCGTTCCCGGGTGATGCGTAGACCCGTGCCGTTTTCCAGAAAGCGGTTCTCCCGCACCGCCACCTCTTTGGCGTCCATGAGCACCAGGCCCAGGGTGTTTTCCTGAAAGGTGTTGCCCCGCACCTCGGTGCCCTTTTCGTCTTGGACCAGGAGGCCGTAGCCCACGGGGCTTTTTTGACCCGAAAGGCGGTTGCCCACCACCCGGTTGGCGGCCCCGTGCATGACGGCGTTGCCCACGGCGTTGTTGCGGCTGGTGTTCGCCTCTACCCGCACTTCCCAGGAGAACATCACGTGAAACCCATAGCGCCCGTTCCCCTCCAGGAGGTTTTCCCGGATGGCGGTACCGGGGCTGTACTCCACGTAGACCGCGTCCATGTAGCCCGAGAGGCGATTTCGGGCGATGAGGGCGTTCGGGCTCCGGTAGACCAGAACCCCGGGGGCGGGAGAGTCCGGTCCGCGGGCCTCGAGGCCCACCACCCTGGCCCCTGGGGAGTCCTCCACCCGCACCGCCGTAAAAGCCCCCTCCGCCCTCACCCCTTCCAGGGCGCAACCCGCGCACCCTCCCAGGTAGAAGGCGGCGTCGGGCTCAAAGAAGTCCTGCCCTGCTCCGGCCCCCACCACCCGCAGGCCCCGCACCCGGATGCCGGGGGCGAGGAGGAGGACCGCGTGTCCCTTCCCTCCCCGGACCCAAGCCCCCTTTCCCTCCACCTCGAGGCCCGGCGTGGAGAGGACCAAGGGTCCAGGGATTTCCCCGGAAAGCTCCAGGACCCCGCCTCCGAAAGCGAGCCCGAAAAGGGCGAAGAGGCCCAGGAGGCGCATACACCCCCAGGGTAGTGCCGCTTCCCGGGACAAATGTACTTCCCACAGGCTCTTGGGCTACAAAGCTTTTCTTGACGCCCTTACCCCCATTTCCCGGGGTTTAAACTGAGGACATGAGGCGTTTGGCGGTTTTCCTTCCCCTGGCTCTCCCCGCTCTGGCCCAGGTGGCGGTCTTCCCCGGTTGGGTCCGCCTGGTGCCCCCCGTGGTGCCGGACACCACGGCCTACCTCACCGTGGAAAACCGGGGCAAGGTACCCTTGCGCCTGGTGGGGGCGGAAACCCCTGTTGCCCGCCGGGTCTCCCTGCACCGGGACTACCGGGAAGACCGAGGAGGGCAGGTGGTCTTGGGCATGCGTCCCCTCCCCTACGTGGAAATCCCCCCAAAGACTCGGGTGGCCTTCCGGCCCGGGGGCTACCACCTCATGCTGGAAGGGCTCAAGGCTCCCCTCAAGGCAGGGGAAAAGGTGGAGCTCACCCTCCGCTTTCAGGACGGCACCCAGATTAGGGTGAGTCTACCCGTGGAGATGCGATGAAGCGCTTTTTGCCCCTCTTCTCTTCCTCGGCCTCCTCGCCCTCGGGTACCTCCTCCTCCCCAAGGGCCATGCCTTCTACGGCACGAGGCTCCTCAACCCCAAGCCCGTGGACTTCGCCCTGGAGGGCCCCGAAGGCCCCGTGCGCCTCTCCCAGTTCCGGGACAAGGTGGTCCTCCTCTTCTTCGGCTACACCCACTGCCCCGACGTCTGCCCCACCACCCTGCTCGCCCTCAAGCGGGCCTACGAGAAGCTTCCCCCGAAGGCCCAGGAGCGGGTCCAGGTGATCTTCGTGAGCGTGGACCCCGAGCGGGACACCCCAAAGATCGCCGACCGCTACGCCAAGGCCTTCCACCCCCGCTTTCTCGGGCTTTCGGGAAGCCCTGAGGCCATTCGGGAGGTGGCCCAGGCCTTCGGCGTCTACTACCAGAAAACCCAGTACCGGGGCCCGGGGGAATACCTGGTGGACCACACCGCCACCACCTTCCTGGTCAAGGAGGGGAGGCTTGTTCTCCTCTATAGCCCCGACAAGGTGGAGGCCACGGACAAGGTGGTGGCGGACCTGAAGGCCCTCCTGTAAGATGGGGCCATGGACCCCAAAGCCTTCCTGGAAAAGGCCAAGGAGCTCGCCCGCTCCGCCGCGGGAGAGGCGGAGAAGAGGCTTGCGGAGCTCAAGGAGAGGCTAGACCGGGACGCGGACGGCCGCCCCGACCTCTTGGAAAAGGCCCTGCGGGAGGCGGAAAAGGCCCTGGAGGAGGCCCGGGCCCGCTTCGCCGAGCTGGACCAGGACAAAGACGGCCTGCCCGACAGGCTCAAGGACCTCTCCGAAGCCGCCAAAAGGGCGGCCGAGGCCGCCAAGGCCAAGGCCGAGGAGGCCGCCCGTCTTTTCCGGGAGCGCCTGGGGGGCAGGTAAAAAAGACCCGCAGGGCCGCCAGAGCGAGCCCTTAGCCAAGGGCCACGTCCAGGGCCATCATCACGGCGAAGCCCGTCATGACCCCGAAGGTGGCGGTATCCCCGTTCCCCTCCGCCTGGCTTTCCGGGATCACCTCCTCCACCACCACGAAGACCATGGCCCCCGCCGCCATGGCCATGAGGTAGGGGAGAAGGGCCATCATCTGGGCCACGAGGAGGGCCCCGAGCACCGCGCCCAGGGGCTCCACGATGGCGGAAAGCTGCCCGTAGAACCAGGCGAGGCCCGCCCCGATCCCCACCCGCCGCAAGGGCCAGGCGATGGCGAGCCCCTCGGGGAGGTTCTGGAGGCCGATGCCCAAGGCGAGGGCGATGGCCCCGCCCAGGGTGGCCGTCCCCGTGGGGTCTAGCCCTGCGGCCCCGAAGGCCACCCCCACGGCCAGGCCCTCGGGGAAGTTGTGCAGGGTGATGGCGAGGACGAGGAGGGTGGTGCGGCGCCAGAGGGTCTTGAGCCCCTCGGGGGCCTCCTTGGGGCCCAGGTGGAGGTGGGGCAGGTAGCGGTCCAGGAGCCGAAGGAGCCCACCGCCCAGGAGAAACCCCACCACCGCCGGGAAAAGGGGGTTTTTCCCCTGGGCCTCCGCCATCTCCATGCCCGGGACGAGGAGGGAGAAGACGCTGGCCGCGAGCATCACCCCGGCGGCGAAGCCCAGCATGGCGTCCAGAAGCTTGCGGCTCGGCTCCCTTGCGAAGAAGACGCTCGCCGCCCCTACCGCCGTGAGGCCCCAGGTGAAGAGGCCGCCTAATAGGGCGTAGAGGAGAAAGGGCTCCATGTCCCCCCAGTTTAGGTTAACCTAAAACCGGGGTCAAGGGCTGGGTGCGCTATCCTGAAAGCAGGTATGCTGGATAAGCTTGAACGCCTAGAGGAAGAGTACCGGGAGCTGGAGGCGCTCCTTTCCGACCCGGAGGTGCTGAAGGACAAGGGGCGCTACCAGAGCCTATCCCGCCGCTACGCCGAGATGGGGGAGGTGATCGGCCTCATCCGGGAGTACCGCAAGGTCCTCCAGGACCTCGAGGAGGCGGAAAGCCTCCTTGACGACCCCGAGCTTAAGGAGATGGCCAAGGCGGAGCGGGAGGCCCTCCTCGCCCGCAAGGAGGCCCTGGAGAAGGAGCTGGAGCGCCACCTCCTGCCCAAGGACCCCATGGACGAAAGGGACGCCATCGTGGAGATCCGCGCGGGGACGGGAGGGGAGGAGGCCGCCCTCTTCGCCCGCGACCTTTTGGAGATGTACCTCCGCTTCGCCGAGGAGATGGGCTTTGAAACGGAGGTCCTGGACTCCCACCCCACGGACCTCGGGGGCTTCTCCAAGGTGGTCTTTGAGGTCCGGGGCCCTGGGGCCTACGGCACCTTCAAGTACGAGAGCGGGGTCCACCGGGTGCAGCGGGTCCCGGCCACGGAAACCCAGGGCCGCATCCACACCTCCACGGCCACGGTGGCGGTCCTCCCCAAGGCGGAGGAGGAGGACTTTGCGCTCAACATGGACGAGATCCGCATTGACGTGATGCGGGCCTCGGGGCCTGGGGGGCAGGGGGTGAACACCACGGACTCGGCGGTGCGGGTGGTCCACCTCCCCACGGGGATCATGGTCACCTGCCAGGACTCCCGGAGCCAGATCAAGAACCGGGAGAAGGCCCTCATGATCCTCCGTAGCCGCCTTCTGGAGATGAAGCGGGCCGAGGAGGCGGAAAAGCTCCGCCAGACCCGCCTCGCCCAGATCGGCACCGGGGAGCGCTCGGAGAAGATCCGCACCTACAACTTCCCCCAGTCCCGGGTCACGGACCACCGCATCGGCTTCACCACCCACGACCTCGAGGGCGTCCTCTCGGGACGCCTCCAGCCCCTTTTGGAAGCCCTCAAGCGGGCGGACCAGGAGCGCCAGCTGGAGGCCTTGACGGAAGCGTGATGCGCCGGGAGATCCTGGTGGTGGCCGCCATCCTCCTGGACCGCCAGGGGCGGGTGCTTCTCGTGGGGAACGACTGGAGCCGAAGGGGCCAGGTGCGCTACACCCTCCCCGGGGGCACCGTGGAGCCCGGGGAAACGGCCCTGGAGGCCCTGGTGCGGGAGGTGCGGGAGGAGACGGGCCTAAGGATCAAGGCCGTGGACCACCTGGCTTACGTCATCCAGGTGGAGGACCGCCGCAAAAACGAGCGCACCCTGGCCATGGCCTTCCGGGCGAGCTACGAGGGGCTTTTAAACCCCAAGGACCCCGACGGCCACATCGTGGAGGCCCGTTTCTTCACCCCGGAGGAGGCCGCCCAAAGGCTGGCCAACCACCGCCCCCTCCAAGAACCCCTGCTGGACTACCTGAGAGGGGAGCGGGGGCGCTTCTACGCCTACCCGGGGTGGGGCCCCCCGGGGGTGCGGGTTTAGGGGCCGAGCTTGCGCTTGAGGTAGGCTACAAGCTCCTCCAGGGTCCTGCGGAGCGCCCTTTGCTCCTCGGCCAGGGCCTCGAGGGGGTCTTTGGCGGGCTCCAGACCCGCAAAGGTCTTGAAAAGCAGGGTGGCGTTGCCGCACCTGGGGCAGGCCACCTCCGTGGGCCGGACCGAGGGCGCGTAAAAGACCCGGGTACCGCACCGGGGACAGAGGAGGTACTTGGCTCCCAGGGCCTCCCCCTTGCGCACCGCTTCTTCCAGCTCCATGGCCTCCTCCCGGGGGAAACCCAGGAAGTAGTCCTCCCCCACCTTAAGGGGGCCCAGGCTCTCCTCGGTGCTCCTTAGGTCCCCCCGCTTTCCCTCTGGCACCTCCCAGGTGAACCCGTTCCAGCGGAAGTGGCGGAGGTGCTTGCGCCCCTCCAGCTCCTCGATCTCCAGGATGAGCTGGAGGCTTGGGTCCTTGGGGTAGTAGTAGAGGCGCACCGCCTGGACCCCGGAGAGGGCCTTGGCGCGGGGGAAGGTATAGGTGAGGGGCCCTTCCCCCTTGGCGGGGTAGCCCACCAGCCGCTCCACGTCGTAGATGGTGAGGCCAGGGCGGCTCACGTCCCCAAAGAGGAGGCGCTCCACGTACCGGAAGGCGGCCTCGAGGCCGGGATCCATGAATCAAAGTCTACCCCGGGGTCCGCCTCCGGGGTAGCGAGGCCCTAGGGCCAGGTGACGCAGTAGGGCTTGAGCAACGCGTACTTCCCGCCCCCGTACCGGGAGAGCATGGCCTCCTGCACCCCCTTCTCGGGTCAGAGGTAGTCCACCACCAAAGGCGCGTCCTCGTTCTCCGCCCCGCCCAGGTTCCACGGCCCCGCCTCCTTGCCCACGGGCCGGAAGTGGTCGGGGCCGTAGCCGTCCTGGCTGCCCACCAGCACGTAGAGGCAGACCCTCTGTCCCGGGGCGGGGTTGAAGTACCTCTTCTCCAGCTGGACGATCACCTGCTTGTCCGCGGGGTTGCTCCCCACCACGATCCCGTCGGCGGTGTCCGTGCCTTCGGGGCGGAGGCCCCCGTGCCCCCCCAGTACCAGAGAGCCTTCTAAGTGCCCCTGGCCCGCTAAGTACCCCACTGCGGCTTTTGCCGCGGTAGGGGCCCCAAAAGAGCTTTCCCAAAGCCCAAGCTCGGGCATCCCATGTTGCAAAGCCAAGGTGCGGGCACTTAACCTCCCCGGAGGAGGTCCAGAAGGGCCTTCCGGTAGGCCTCGTGGGCCGCCCGGCCCTCCGGCGTGAGGGCCACCCAGGTCAAGGATCGGCGCCCGCCCCTTTCCGTTAAACTCTCCCCATGAAGGCCGTAAGGGTCTACCAGGTGGGCGGTCCGGAGGTCTTGAGGCTGGAAGAGCTTCCCCTCCCCAAGCCCGGGCCCGGGGAGGTCCTGGTGAGGCTTTCCGCCATCGGGGTCAACTACATTGACACCTACAAGCGGAAGGGCCTCTACCCCATGCCCCTCCCCTTCACCCTGGGCGAGGAGGGGGCCGGGGTGGTGGAGGAGGTGGGGGAAGGCGTGGTGGGGGTGAGGCCGGGAGACCGGGTGGCCTTCGCCAACGTGCAAGGTTCCTACGCCGAGTACCAGGTGGTCCCGGCGGAGAGGCTCGTCCCTGTCCCCGAGGGGCTGGACCCGAAGCTCGCCGCCGCGGCCCTCCTTCAGGGGATGACGGTCCACTACCTCCTCAAGAGCACCTACCCCGTGGCCCCCGGGGACCAGGTCCTGGTGCACGCCGGGGCCGGGGGGGTGGGGCACCTCCTCATCCAGTGGGCGAGGCGCCTGGGGGCCACGGTCTACGCCACCGCGAGCACCCCTGAGAAGCGGAGGCTCTGCCTCGAGGCCGGGGCCCACTACGCCCTGCCCTACGAGGGCTTCGCCGAGGCGGTGAAGGCCCTTTCGGGGGGCGGGGTGGACGTGGTCTACGACGGGGTGGGGAAGGACACCTTTGAGGGGAGCCTCGAGGCCCTCCGCCCCCGGGGGATGCTCGTCCTCTTCGGCCAGTCCTCGGGGCCCGTGCCCCCTTTGGACCCCCAGGTCCTGAACCGCAAGGGAAGCCTCTTCCTCACCCGCCCCACCCTCCACCACTACACCGCAAGCCGCAAGGAGCTCCTTTGGCGCGCCGGGGAGGTCTTCCAGGCGGCGAAGGAGGGGTGGCTCAAGGTGCGCATCGGGGCGGAGTTTCCCCTGGAGAAGGCCAAGGAGGCCCACGAGGCCCTGGAGGGGAGGAGGACCACGGGCAAGGTCCTCCTAATCCCCTAGGAAGCGCCCCTTCCAGGCCCGAAGCCCCTCCTCGGGAAGCCCCGCCCCCCGCACGGTGCAGGCCAGGGCGGAGAGGGCCACCGCCCCCCTTAGGGCCGCCTCCAGGTCCTCCCGGGCAAGGGCCCGGAGGCTTTCCCGGCCGTAGCCCCGCCGGAGGAGGAGGGCGAGGAGCCCCGCGGTGAAGGTGTCCCCCGCCCCCACGGTGTCCACCACCTCCACCCTCTCCCCCGGCACCCGCACCTCCTCCTCCCCCAGGAAGGCCACGGCCCCCTCGGGGCCCAGGGTGAGGACCTTGAGGGGAAGGGGAAGGCGCCTTACCCCTTCCACGGGGCCCTCGGGGAAGAGGAGCCTGGCGTCTTCCAGGGAGAGCTTGAGGAGCTGGACGCGGGGGAGGTAGCCCGCCACCACCCTCCTTTCCGCCTCGCCCACGGGGGGGCGCAGGTTAGGGTCGTAGGAGACCAAAGCCCCCTCCCCCTCGGCCTCCCTGAGGAGGGCCCCAAGGCCCTCCTGGGCCCGGGGGTCCAGGGCGAGGAGGGAGCCGAAGTGGAAGGCCCTCGCCCCCCGTAGCGCCCCCTCCTCGGCGCGGAAGGGGGCCTGGAAGGGGCGGTGGAAGCTGTATTGGGCGTTTCCCGCGGCGTCCAGGCGCACCAGGGCGAGGGGCATGGGGGCGGGGTGGCGGAAAAGCCAGGCCTTCAGGCCCCTCCTCTCCATCTCCTCTTCCGCCCAAAGGGAGAGCCAGTCCGTCCCCACCTCCGAGAGGAAGCGCACGGGAAACCCGAGCCGGGCGAGGGTGCTCGCCGCGTTCAGCACCGACCCCCCCAAGGCCCCCGCGAAGCGGAGTGGGTTTTCCCCCTCCAGCACCAGGTCCACCAGGGTTTCTCCCGCCAGGGCCAGCACGATGCCCCACTTTACACTCTCCCCGGGACCCCGTGGTATAATCCCCCTAAATCCAAGCGAGGACCCGGTTCCGTCGCGCGGCGATGTCTACCCTGAAGGAGGTGCGGAATGCTCGGAGGATACGCCCACAGGTTGGCCCGCATTGACCTCAGCGCGGGGAAGGTGGAGTACTTCGCCCCCGACCCCAAGGACCTGGAGATGTACGTGGGGGGAAGGGGCCTCGGGGTGAAGTACGTGTTTGAGAACGGCCCAAAGGTGGACCCCCTGGGCCCGGAGAACCTCCTCTGCATCATGAACGGCCCCCTCTCCGGCACCCGGGCCAAGATGTCGGGAAGGCTTGCCGTGGTCACCAAAAGCCCCCTCACGGGCACGGTCACCGACAGCCACATGGGGGGCTGGACCGCGGCCAAGCTCAAGTGGGCGGGGTTTGACGGCCTCCTCATCAAGGGGGCCGCGGAGAGGCCCGTCTACCTCCTGGTGAAGGACGGGGAGGTCTCCATCCACGACGCCTCCGACCTCTGGGGCAAGACCACCCACGAGGTCCACCGCATCCTCCGGGAGCGGCACGGGGAGGAGGCCGACGTGATGGCCATCGGCCCCGCCGGGGAGAACCTGGTGCGCTTCGCCAACTGGATCAACAACGATGAGCGGGCCGCGGGCCGGGGCGGCACCGGGGCGGTGGCGGGAAGCAAGAAGCTCAAGGCCATCGTGGTGGTGGGCCACCACGACAAGACGCCCCAGCCCAAGGACCCCGAGCTCTGGAAGGAGGCGGACCGCCTGGCCTCGGCCACCATCAACGACCCCAAGAACGTCACCGCTCCCAAGAAGGGCGGGCTTTCCCTCTTTGGCACCAACGTCCTCATGAACATCACCAACGTCATGGGGGCCCTGCCCACCTACAACGCCCAGCACACCTGCATTGAGGGGGCGGAGAAGATCTCCGGGGAGTACATCCGCGAGCACCGCCTGGTCAAGGACAACACCTGCCACGCCTGCCCCGTGGCCTGCAAGAAGATGGTGGAGGTCCACATCAACGGCAAGGCCATCCGCTTTGAGTCCTACGAGTACGAGTCCGCCTGGGCCCTCGGGGCCCATGCGGGCCACACGGACACCGACTGGACGGGCTACGCCATCTACCTCTGCAACGCCTACGGCATGGACACCATTGAGGCGGGGAACGCCATCGCCGTCCTCATGGAGGCCACGGAGAAGGGCTACTACCAGGGCCCGGACGGGATCCGCTTCGGGGACAAGGAGGGGGAGGTTAGGGTCCTCGAGGCCATCGCCCACCGCAAGGGCGTGGGGGACATGCTGGCGGAGGGCCCGGCCCGCTTCGCCAAGGCCATCGGCCACCCGGAGATTGCCCTGGAGGTCAAGGGCCAGTCCATCCCCGCCTACGACCCCCGGGGCCTCAAGGGCATGGGCATCGCCTACGCCACCTCCAACCGGGGGGCCTGCCACCTCCGGGCCTACACCCCGGCCTCGGAGATCCTGGGCGTGCCCTACAAGACCGACCCCCTGGCCTGGGAGGGGAAGGGCAAGCTCACCAAGCTCTTCCAGGACCTCTCGGCCTTCACCGACTCCCTGGACCTTTGCAAGTTCAGCCAGTTCGCCGAAGGCCCCGAGGAGTACGCCAAGCAGCTTGCCGCCTACTGGGGCCGCCCCGTGACCCCCGAGGAGATCCTGCGCATCGGCGAGCGCATCTACAACCTGGAGCGCTACTACAACAACCTGGCGGGCTTTGCCGAGGGCTCGGACTACCTGCCCGAGCGCTTCCTCAAGGAGCCCTCCGACTGCGCGGGCTCCAAGGGGCAGGTCACCGAGCTGGACCTGATGCTGGAGGAGTACTACCGGGAGCGGGGCTGGGAAAAGGGCGTGGTGCCCCCCGCCAAGCTCCAGGAGCTCGGCATCCTCTCCCAGGCGGCGGACGACTAACACCACCCCATGCTGGCTTGGGGGCCCCGGAAAAGAAGGCCCAAAGAGGCCTTGGCTTAGGCGAAGGATTCGCGTCAAAAGGGTATAGGGCAAGGCCCCGGCCCCTAGGCCGGGGTTTTCCCGTAGACTTCTCCTATGCCCAAGGTGAACCTCTACGCCACCTTCCGCGGCCTTACCGGGAAGAGCCAGCTCGTGGTGCCGGGAGCCACCGTGGGGGAGGTGCTCGCCCGCCTGGTGGAGGCCTATCCCGCCCTAAAAGGGGAGCTCTTTGAGGGGGAGGAGCTTGCGGAGCGGGTTTCGGTTTTCCTGGAGGGCCGGGACGTGCGCTACCTCCAGGGCCTTTCCACCCCCCTCTCCCCCGAGGCCACCCTGGACCTCTTCCCCCCGGTGGCGGGCGGGCTTGCCCAGACCTTCGGGGCGCTTCCTTCCTGGCTTCTGGAGCGCTACTTGGAGGAATGGGGCGGGGTTAAGGAGGGAGAAGGGGTCTACCGCCTTCCCGGGGCCCGGGTGCGCTTCCGGGAGGTGGAGCCCCTCCGGGTAGGGAGCCTCGCCATCCCCCAGCTTTTGGTGGAGGTGGAAGGGGAGGCGGCGGAGGCCTGGTTTAACCGCATCGCCTTCGCCGCGAGCCGGGGCGGGGGCTAAGTACCCCAAAAGAGCAGCCCAAGCTCGGGCATCCCATGTTGTAAAGCCAAACCCCTTCTTCGGCTTGGGCGAAAGAGCGAGAAAGGCCCGGGAAGGGCGCTACCGAGGCGGCACCCAGGGCTCCCCGCGGAAGAACCCGTAGACCAGGCGGCCCACCACCCCGCCCAAAAGGACGAGCCCCAGGAGGTTGGGAATGGCCATGAGGCCGTTCAGGGTGTCGGAGACCGCCAGGAAGGCCTCGAGGCCCCCCAAAGGACCCACGAAGGCCAAGGTGGCGAAGGCGAGGCGGTAGGGCCAGCGGATCCCTTCCCCGAAGAGGAAGGCCGCGGCCTCCTCCCCGTAAAACCCCCAGGAGACCATGGTCCCGAGGGCGAAGACCGCCACGGTGAGGGCCAGGATCGCCCCGCCCAAGGGGTGCGCCTGGAAGAGGGCCTGGGCGGCCTCGGCGGCGCTTCCCCCCTTCTGCCAAAGCCCGGAGGCGACGAAGGTGAGGGCGGTGAGGGAGGTCACCAGGAAGCTCACGAACATCTCCGTGACCCCCCAGAAGCCCTGGCGCACGGGGTGGTCCACCTGGGCCTGGGCGTGGGCGATGGGGGCCGAACCGAGGCCCGCCTCGTTGGCGAAGATGCCCCGGCCAAGCCCGGCGTTGAGGGCGGCGAAGAGGCTGTAGCCCGCCGCTCCCCCCAGGGCGGCCTCCGGGCTGAAGGCGGCCTGGAGGACGAGGGCCAAGGCCTCGGGGATCCGGGCCCCGTAAAGAACCACGAGGGGCCCCACCGCCACCAGGAAGAGGAGGAGCTTCAGGGGCACCACCACCTGGGCGAACCGGGCCACCCACACGATCCCTCCCCCCAGGACCACCCCCACCAGGAGGGCCAGGAAGAGGCCCACCAGGGCGGGAGGCGCCCCCAGGGGAGCGAGGGCCCCCCCCACGGCCCCGGCCTGGGAAAGGTTGCCGATGCCGAAGGCGGCTAGGGCGGCGAAGAGGGCGAAGAGGTGGCCCAGGAAGCGGAGGCGGGGAAGCCCCCGGGAAAGGTAGTACATGGGCCCCCCGGAGACGGAGCCGTCGGCGAAGCGGCGGCGGAAGTGGACGGCCAAGGTGGCCTCGGCGAACTTGGTCCCGGTGCCGAAGAAGTAGCCCACCCACATCCAGAAGACGGCCCCCGGTCCCCCGAGGAGCACCGCCGCCAGCATGCCCAGGAGGTGCCCGGTACCCAAGGTGGCCGAAAGGGCCACCATGGTGGCCTGGAAGGGGGTGATCTGGCCGCCGAAGCCAAAGGCCCGCTCGCGGATGGCCCCAAAGGTTTCGGCGAAGGAAACCCGGAGCATCCGGAGGGGGGCTTGGAACCAGCGGATCTGGAATATAACCAGATAAGCCCCCACCAGGAGGTAGACCAGCTTCATGGGGAAGCCATAAACGATCCGGTTAAGATACTCGTTCAGGGCCAGGATGTCCATACCTACACCTCCGGCACCGCCTCCACCTTATCCCCCCGGCGGAGGCGGAGGCGCTTTAAGTCCTCCTCCAGAAGCCCGAGCCGCCCGGGAATGTTGGGCCTGGGACGCACCTCCATCGCCGCCTCCCGCCCCAGAAGGCGCAGGCGGAAGCCGTGGCGGATGGCCCGGGCCCACTCCGCGTACAGCGCCTCGTCCACGTAGGCCACCCCGGAGCCTGGACCGTAGATGGGAAGGACCAGGAGGGAAACCGGGGGCACCTCCACCCGGGGGACGGCCTCGAGGGCCTGCACCTGCAAGAGGGTGTGCAGGAACCGGGCCAGGCGCAAGACCCCCGGGGCCGTGAGGACTTGGGCGATGGTTTTCCCCTCCACCTGGGCCAGCAACCGGAGGGTCTCTGGAGAAAGCTCCGCCTCCCCACCCTTAGGGTTCAGGCGAAGAACATAGCCCCAGTCGCTGGGCAGGCTGAGCCCTTGCCACGCCGCCTGGGCCTCGGCGAGGCGGGCGGGTACGGCGAGCCCGCCCAGGAGGGTGGTATGGGGGGGAAGGGCCTCGGGCTCAAAGGTGAAGGGAGCCCGCCTGAGGCCCACCAGGAGGTCCAAGGCCTCTTCCCCCTCCAAGGAGCGCTCCCCCGCCTGGACCCTGGCGTGGACCACCTGGCCTCCCCGGAGGTAGACCTCCGCCTCCAGAAAGGGGGGCTTGAGGACAAGCCGCCCGGTGCGCCCGGCACTCATGAGGGCGCCTACCAGGGAGGGGAAGGGAAACTCCGCGAGGTTGCCCGCAAGCATTCCCCCCCGTTTTACCACGCTCCTCCCTTGGCGTCCAGGAGGGGTATGCTGGGGCATGCGCCTTCTCCTCCTCCACGGGTTCACCTCCCACCCCGTCCTCACCCTGGGCCCCCTGCCGGAAAGGCTTAAGGAGGCGGGCTTTGCCGTGAGCCAGCCCGCCCTTCCTGGCCACGGCACGAGCCCTGAGGACCTCCTTAGGGTGCGCTTTCAGGACTGGCTCTTGGCGGCGGAAAGAGCCTACCTGGGGCTCCCCGAGCCCCGGGGAGTGGTGGGGCTCTCCATGGGGGGGCTCCTCGCCGCCCACCTCGCCGCCCGCCATCCCACCCAGGCCCTCGTGGCCCTGGCCCCCGCCTTCGCCCTGAAAAACCCCTTGGCGCCCCTGGCCCCCTACCTCTCCTGGCTCATCCCCCGCTTTCCTGGTCCTCGCTCCATAGAGGACCCCGAGCTCCGGAAAGGCAACCCCAACTACCCCTACTTTCCCACCCGGGCGGTGGGGGAGCTCCTCGCCCTCATGCGGAAGACCCCGGAGGTCCTGCCCCGGGTGCGGGCGCGGGCCTTGGTGGTGGAGGCGGGAAAGGACCGGGTGGTGAAGGGGGTGCGCCGGTACTTTGAGCTTCTGGGGAGCGCCCCAAAGGACTACCTCGTCTTCCCGGAAAGCGGCCACGACCTCCTCCTGGACCGGGACCGGGAGGAGGTGGCCCGGGCGGTGCGGAACTGGCTAGTTGCGATTAGTAATCACTTGCAATAAACTGGAGGCCATGGACGCCCTGCCCGTCTCTCCCCTAAGCGTCTTCCTCTACGCCCTTCTCACCGCCATCGCCACGGGGTTAGGAGCCCTTCCCTTTCTCTTCACCCGGAAGGTCCTAAGCCGGCACCTGGGCCTGGCCAACGCCGCCGCCGCCGGGCTCATGCTGGCCGCGAGCTTCGGCCTGGTTTACGAGGGGGTGAACTACAGCCTGGGGCGGACCCTCTTGGGCGTGGGCCTTGGCCTCCTCTTCATCCTCCTCTCCCACCGCTACCTCCGGGGCCGGGACGTGAGCTTCGGCGCCCTAAACGGCCTGGACGCCCGCAAGGCCCTCCTGATCGTGGGCATCATGACCCTCCACTCCTTCGCCGAGGGGGTGGGGGTGGGGGTGGCCTTCGGGGGTGGGGAGGCCTTAGGGGTCTTCATCACCCTGGCCATCGCCGTGCACAACATTCCCGAGGGGCTCGCCATCAGCCTGGTGCTGATCCCGCGGGGGGTGAGCGTGCTCGGGGCCGCCCTGTGGAGCGTCTTCTCCAGCCTTCCCCAGCCCCTCATGGCCGTGCCCGCCTTCCTCTTCGTGGAGGCCTTCAAGCCCGCCCTGCCCGTGGGGCTCGGCTTCGCCGCCGGGGCCATGATCTGGATGGCGGTGGCCGAGATCCTCCCGGACGCCCTCAAAGAGGCCAGGGCCGAGGAGGTGGCCACGGTCCTCACCCTCTCCGCGGCCCTGATGGTGGCCTTCCAGATCCTCCTTGGGGGCTAAGCCAGACCCAGGGGAGGGGGGCCTCGAGGCGGAGGGCTTCCAGGGTGGGGCGCACCCGGAAGGCGAGGAGCGAGACCCCGGCCTCCAGGGCCTCCTGGGCCGCCTGGAGGAGGGCCCGGTCCTCGGGGTCCAGGGCGAAGGCCTGGGCCAGGGGGTGCTGCACCACCCAGACGGCGAAGGCCCCGTAGCCCTCCCGGGCGAGGCGGGCGAGGAGGCGGAGGTGCCGGGCGCCCCTTGCGGTAGGGGCATCGGGGAAGAGGGCGAGGCCCTCCTCCACCCGGTTGCAGTTCTTGGCCTCCAGGAAGGCCTCCTTTCCCCCAAGCCTCGCCCGGAAGTCCAGCCTCTCCCCCGCCACGGGGACTTCCCTTTTCAGGGCCTCCAGGGGCCCGAAGAAGCCCTCTTGCAGGAGGGCCTCGAGGACCCGGGCGGCCAGGGAGGCGTCCACCCCCACCAGGACGCCTTCCCGCTCCACCAGGTAGAGGCGCCCCAGGGTCTTGGGGGTGGGCCTAGGGTGGTAGTGGCACGGGGTGCCGGGCAGGAGGAGCTCGGCCATGCGGCCGCTGTTGGGAAGGTGCAAAGGCCCCACGTCCGCCTCCACCAGGAAGCGGTTCCGCCGCCTCAGGAGGCGGCAAGGGGAAAGAGGGGGTAAGGGCACCACGGCCAAGGAAAAGGCCCGGGAAGCCCCGGGCGCTTGGCGGAGAGGGCGGGATTCGAACCCGCGGCACCGGTTTTCCCGGTGCAACACCTTAGCAGGGTGCCGCCTTAGACCACTCGGCCACCTCTCCAAGCCTCTGGCGGAGGGTGAGGGATTCGAACCCCCGGTGGGGAAGACCCCACAGCGGTTTTCAAGACCGCCGCCTTCAACCGCTCGGCCAACCCTCCAAGGTATGGCCGCAAGCCTTACTATGGGGCAAGGCCCTCTCCCTGTCAAGGGCTTGTGGTTTTGTCTCCGCAAGTCCTCAACGGCGATGAG
>NZ_JBWGQW010000007.1:29224-53237 GCF_056332225.1 Thermus sp.
TCCTGGGCCTTCCTTGCTCCTCGCCAAACCGCTTTGCCAACCGTGGGACCTCCTTCTGGAGTCTTTTTACCCCAGCCTAGGGTCCCACATGTGTTGGTCCGGGTTCAGGGGGTTGAGGGGACCCTTATAAGGACCGCTGGCGCAGGGCCTCGTAGAGGAGGAGGGCGGCGGTCACGGAGACGTTGAGGCTGTCCGCCTGGCCCCGCATGGGGACGCGCACCCGGGCGTGGGCCCTGGCCAGCCATTCCGGAGGCAGGCCCTGGTCCTCCGCCCCGAGGAGGAAGGCCACCCCTTTCCGGTAGTCCTCCTCCCAGTAGACCCTTTCCCCTTGAGGGGTGGCGGCCACCAGGAGGAGGTCCTTTTCCAGAAGAAAGCGGGCCGCCTCTTCCTGGGGGACCGGAAAGACGGGGAGGGAGAAGACCACCCCCGTGGAGTTGCGGATGGCCTGGGGGCTATAGAGGTCCACCCCCTCGGCCACCAGAACCAAGTCCGCTCCGGCCCCATCGGCGCTCCGCAGGATGGCCCCCAGGTTGCCCGGCTTTTCCACCCCCAAAAGGACCAGGACCAGGGGCTTAGGGGGGAGCCGCACCTGGGAGAGGTCCTTCTTGGGGATGCGGAAGACCCCGAGGACCTGGGCCGGGTGCTCCCGGCTGGAGACCCGCGCCAGGGCCGCCTCCCCCAGGCGCACCACCTCGGCCTTCCCCGAGGGGAGTGCCTCCATGTCCGCCTTGGGCCCGAGAAGGAGGGCCACGGGCTCGAGCCCCGCTTCCAGGGCCCGCCCCACCTCCCGCCTGCCCTCCACCAGGAAAAGCCCGGTCCGCTCCCGCTCCTTCCGCTCCTTCAGGGCGGCCCAGGCCTTCACCCGCGGGTTCTTGGGGCTAGCGATCTCCACCAAGGGCCACCTCGTACCGGGCCACCCGCGGGCCCGAAAGGGCGAGCTCCAGCCGCTCCACCTGGGGGAACTCCTCCAGAAGCCGGGAGACCCGGAGGACAAGCTCCTGGTAGGCCTCGAGGTCCGCCCGCCCCTCCAGGGGCTTGAGGAGCTCCCTCGCGTCCCCTTCCGTGAGGGGGGTGAGGCGGAGGCCCAGGGCCTGGTCCCCCAGGGGGGTGGGGAGGAGGAGGGTGAGGACGGGACCGAAGAGGGGGTGGGGGGCGGCGTGGAGCTTGAGGTAAAGCCCCTCCCCCTCCCCCAAGGGCAGGCCGAAGGCCTGGAGGAGGGCCTTGGCCTCCTCGGGGCTTAGCGCCTTCTTCCCCTCAAGAAGCCTCCTCGCCTCCTCCAGCCTCAGGTCCTGGAAGTCGGGGAAGAGGAGGGGCTCCTCCCGCCACCGCCGGTAGGCCCAGGCCCGGGCGAGGGCGATGGCCGCCGACTCGGGGAAGCGGTAGAGGACCGCCTGCCCGAGGAGCCTGGCCCGGGGGCCGTCCTGGCCCATGAAGCAGGCGAGGAGGAGCTTCTCCGTCCTGGCCTCCCGCACGAGGCGGGCCACCTCCTCCTCCCGGGCGAAGCCCATGGGCACGTAGAGGAGGAAGACGCTCCCCGCCTCTCCCCCAAGGGCCTCCTCCAGGGCCTTCCTGAAGTCCTCCTCCCGGGCCTCCGAGCCCAGGTCCACGTGCTCCACCTCCAGGCCCCCTTCCCGCAGGGCCTCGAGGGCCAGGTTGGAGGGTCCTGAGGCGTTGGAGACGAGGCGCACCCGCCCGTTCTCCGGGAGGCGGCCCGAGGCGAGGAGGGCGGCCACGTCAAAGGCCTCCTCCAGGCCGCTTGCCCGCACCACCCCCGCCTGGGCGAAGAGGGCCCTGACCAGGGGGTCGCGGGAGGGGTGGACCGCCAGGATGGGCTTTTTCTTCCCGATCCTGCGGGCGAGGCGGGAGAAGCGCCGGGGGTTGCCGAAGCCCTCCAGGTAGAGGAGGATGACCCCGGTGCGCTCGTCCTCCTCCCAGAACTGCAGGAGGTCGTTGGAGGAGAGGTCCGCCTTGGCCCCCAAGGAGACGAAGCTGGAAACCCCGAGGCCCATGCCCTCGGCGTAGGCCATGACCGCCCGCCCCAGGGTGCCCGACTGGCTGGAGATGGCCAGGACCCCCTCCTTGGGCAAGGGGGCGAGGCCCGCCGCGAGGCGCACCCCGGGGTGGGTGTGGACGAGGCCCAAGGAGCCCGGGCCAAGAAGGCGCATCCCCAGGCGCCTCGCCTTCTCCGCCAGGGCCTGGGCCTCCTTCGGGGCGAAGCCCGTGGTGAGGACGATGGCCCCCCGCGCCCCCCGGCGCCCCGCGGCCTCGAGGGCCTCCGGGACCCGCTCCTTGGGCACCGCCACCACCACGAGGTCCACCGGCCCCGGCACCGCCTCGAGGCCCGGGTAGGCGAGGAGGGGCCCCACCGTGCCCCCCTCCTTGCCGATGGCCTCGTTCACCGGGAAGACCGGCCCCTGGAAGCGGCCGAAGATGAGGTTCTCCAGCACCCGGTAGCCGATGCTCTCCGGGTCGCGGCTCGCCCCCACCACCGCCACCCCCCGGGGGAAGAAGAAGGGGTGGAGGCTCGCCAGGGTGGAGACCTTCTCCCGCCACTCAAAGCGCTCCGCCGCCTTCTCCTCCATGAGGATCCCGAACTCCACCTCCACCTCCCCTCCTTCCCGGTGGGCCCGGACCTGGAAGCCGCTTTCCTGGAAGACGCTGAGCATCTGCTTGTTCTCCGCCAGGACGAAGGCCTGGAAGCGGCGCACCCCCCGCTTGGCGGCGAGGAGGGCGAGCCTCTCCAGAAGCAGGGTGCCGAGGCCCTTCCCCTGGTAGGCGTCCTCCACCAGGAAGGCCACCTCGGCGGTGTCCTCCCCCTTGACCCGAACGTACTCCCCCGTGGCCACGATCCTCGGGGGCTCCCCGGCGAGGACCACCAGGGTCACCTTCTCCTCCTCGGGCTTGGCGGAAAGGAGAAGCTCCGCCGCCTTTTCCGGGGAGATGGGGGAGAAGAAGCGCATGCGCAAGGAGGCCGGGGAAAGCCGCCTCAGGAACTCCACGAAGAGGGGGAGGTCCTTTTTGGTGGCCCGGCGGAGGAGGGCGGTGCGCCCGTCCTTGAGGAGGACGGGGCCCTCCTCGAGGCCGTGCTGGGGGGTGGGGGGCGGGACGTAGCCCATGCCCTCATTTTCCCCCAAAGGGCTCGTGTCCCCGCACCACCTTAAGCCGCACCCCGGCCGCCGCGAGGAGCTCCCGGTAGCGGAGGGCCCGCTCCAGGGCGGGGGGCTTGCCGTGGACGGGCCTTCCCCTCTCCCCGGGGAAGAGGAAGTAGCCCTCGGGGAGGAGGACCAAAAGCCCCTCCCGGGCGCGGCGCGCCCCCCTAAGCGCCGCCTTTAGGAAGGCCTCCTCCGCCGCCTGGGTCAGGAGGACGTAGGTGCTCCCCCAGGGGGCCGGGGGCGGGAGGAGGGGCGTGGGGCTTGGGGCGAGGCGGGCGAGAAGCTCCAGGGCCCGCCTCAGGTGGGCCTTCCCCCGGCCCAGGGGCAGGACCGCCCCGGCGGAAAGCCCGTACCGCTCCCCCCTCCTTTCCGCCTCCAGGAGGAGCCCGAGGGCGAGGCTTGCCGCGTGGTCCAGGTAGCTCGGGTGGAGGCTCTCTGCGTCCAGGTGGAGGAAGAGGCCGCCTTCCAGCCTCCTTTCCACCTCCCGCACCACGGGGCGCCCCAGGCGGAGGCTCGCCTTGCGGGCGAGGAGCCTCAAGGGGTCCCCGGGGCGGTAGGGGCGGAGGCCCACCGCCTCCAAGGGGTCGGGAAGCCCCCGTGGGGCCCGCCTCCCCTCCAGGAAGAAGGCGGAGGCGGGAAGGAGGGGGGGAAGGGGCCTTAGGGCGGGGTAGACCAGGGCCTCCCCCAGGGGAAGGGCGAGCCGCCTCTCCCCGAGGCCGAGGACCCCCCGCGCCCGGAGGTGGAGGGTGGGCAAGGCGTGCGCCCCCCGGCGGCGGTAGCGGTAGGGGAGGGAAAGCACAAGCCTCGCCCTCCCCCAGGCGAGGGCCAGGACCTCCCTTGGGGAGAGGCCCAGGGCCGCCGAGCCCCCCACCTCCGCCCGGAGGAGGACGGGGAGGGGGGCCTGGACCTCCACCTCCACCCGCCCCTCCCCCGTTCTCCCGGGAAAGCCCGGGGGGAACCCGTGGGCCTGGGCCTTGGCCCGGAGCCAGCGGGGGGCCAAGGCCAGGGCGAGGAGAAGGAGGAGGGCGAGGGCGCCCATCTACCCCGCCTCCACGGGGGCCGGCACCGCCTCCAGGGCCTCCTCCACCAGGCCTTCCGGGGTGAGGCCGGAAAGCTCGGCCTCGAGGGCGAGCAAGAGCCGGTGGGGGATGGCGGCCCGGAAGGCGGCCTTCAGGTCCTCGGGCAGGGCGAAGCCCCGCCCCTCCAAGAGGGCCAGGGCCTGGGCCAGGCGCTCCACCTGGAGAAGCGCCCGGGGGGAGGGGCCAAGCCGCACCCCCTCCCGCTTTCGGAGGAAGCGGGCGAGGGCGAGGAGGTAGTCGGTGAGCTCCTCCTCCACCCGCACCCGGCGCGCCTCCCGCCTCAGGGCCAGGACCTCCTCGGCGTCCGTGGCCGGGGCCAGGCCCTCCAGGGGGTCTTGGGCCCTCAGGGCCTCTAGAAGGGCCTTCTCGTCGGGGTAGCCCAGGGCGAGCCGCGCGGCGAAGCGGTCCCGCTGGGCCACGGGGAGGGGAAAGGTGCCCTCCTCCTCCACGGGGTTCTGGGTGGCCAGGACGAAGAAGGGCTCGGGAAGGGGGTGGGTTTTCCCCTCCAGGGTCACCTGCCCCTCCCCCATGGCCTCCAGGAGGGCCGACTGGGTGCGGGGGGTGGCCCGGTTCAGCTCGTCCACCAGGAGGACCTGGGCGAAAATGGGCCCCCGCTCCCAGACCAGGCTCCCCTCCCGGTAGAGGTAGACCCCGGTGAGGTCCTGGGGGAGGAGGTCCGGGGTCATCTGGATCCGGCCGAAGGAGAGGCCCAGGACCCGGGCCAGGGCCTTGGCGAAGGTGGTCTTCCCCGTGCCCGGCACGTCCTCCAGGAGGAGGTGCCCCCCGGAGAGGAGGGCGGCGAGGGCAAGCCTAAGGGTCTCCTCCCGGAGGAGGACCCGGCCTCTTAGGGCGCTTTGGACCCTCTCGTAGAGCATAGCTCCAGGATACGCAGGGCGAGGGCCTCCGCCTCCTCGGCTTCCTCCCTCTCGGCCCTCCCCCCGTAGCGCACGGGGAGGTAGAGGGCGGTGAGGCGGGCGAGGGGAGGATGGGCCTCGGGGAAGGCCGCCCCCACCCGCTTCCCGTACTCCACGGGGCCTTCGGCAGGTCGCCTGGGAAGCCCGGCCCCCCTTAGGGCCTCGAGGGCCTCCAGGTAGGCCCGGCGCACCCGGCTTGCGGGGAGGGGCCTTTGGAAAGCCCTAGGGGAGGCGGAAGCCGCTTCCTCGCCCTCCCCTTCTTCTCCTCCCCGCCCCCGCCACGCCCAGGCCAAGAGGGCGAGGAGAAGGGCCAGGGTGAAGAGGGCGGAAAGCCCCGCCAAGGCTACCCCCACCTCCCCCAGGGCCCTGGGCCCGGGCACCCTCTCCACGGGGCCCTGGGGTGGGGGCGAAGGCGGGGGAAGGCTTCCCCCTTGGCCTAAGGCCCCCTCCCCGCCCCCGAGGCTTCCCAGCAGGAAGAAGAGGCCGAGGAGGAGGGGCAGGGCGAGGAGGAGGGGGAGGAGGTGGAGGCCGCGAAAGGGGGGAAGGCCCCTTCTTTGGCCCAGGAGGAGCAGGCCGAGGGCCAGGAGAAAGACCAGGGCGAGGGGGAGGGCGTAGGCCAGGAGGCGGTCCACCACCCCCACCCAGAGGGGAAAGCCCCCTTCCGGGGGCAGGTAGGCCACGCTCCCCCCGGGCCCCCCGCTTTCCCCGGGGCTTGCCCGGAAGGGAAGCGGGGCGGGGGCGGGAAGCGGGGGCTCGGGGAGGCCCGGCAGGGAGAGGTGGCCGAGCCCAAACCCCAAAGCGGCGAGGAGAGGGGGAAGAAAGGGCCCGAGCGCCAACCCTTCCGCCCGGGCCAGGAGGTGGAACCCGTGGAGGAGGCCCAAGAGGCCGAGGCCCCAAGGCCCCAGGGAGAGGGCGAGGGGGAGGAGCCAAAGGGCGGCCCAGAGGCCCTTCTCCCGGCTTAGGTAGAGGCCGAAGAGGAGAAGGGCCAAGGAGGTCTTGGCCCAAAGGAGGGGCCAGCCCGCCTGGGGGGCGTGGAGGAAGCCCGGCAGGAAGGCGAGCCACAAGAACCCCTCCGGGTAAAACCTCCGCCCGAGGAGAAGAAGGGGAGGGCCGAGAAGGGCGGGAAGCCCGGCGCCCAGGGCCAGGAGGAGAAGGACCCAGCCCACGAGAAAGCCGACCAAAGAGCGCCCCATACGCTTTATCGGTCCACCGGCCCCGGTAAGCTCCCCAGGAGCCTTTTGCCGGGGCCCCATCCTGGCGCAAACCAGGATGGGCCCTCCCTTCCGCCTGAGCGCCCGGAGGGGCATGGGCTAAGGCCTAGTTTCCTCCGATAGAGGAAGCTCCGCAAGGGTGTAAACTGCACTCCATGCTCCGGCTGGACACCCGCTTCCTAAAGGGCTTTCCCGAGGCCCTAAGCCAGCACGCCTCCCTTTTGGAAGAAGCCCGGGGGCGCCTCCTCGCCAAGCGCAAGACCCCCGGGAGCATGCTCGGCTGGATGGACCTTCCCGAGGACACGGAGACCCTAAGGGAGGTCCGCCGCTACCGCGAGGCGAACCCCTGGGTGGAGGACTTCGTCCTCGTCGGCATCGGGGGAAGCGCCCTCGGGCCCAAGGCCCTCGAGGCCGCCTTCAACGAGGGCGGGGTGCGCTTCCACTACCTGGACCACGTGGAGCCCGAGCCCGTCCTCAGGCTCCTCCGCACCCTGGACCCCGGGAAGACCCTGGTGAACGCCGTTTCCAAGTCGGGGTCCACGGCGGAGACCCTGGCGGGCCTCGCCGTCCTCCTGAAGTGGCTCAGGGCGCACCTGGGGGAGGCCTGGCGGCGGCACCTGGTGGTGACCACCGACCCCGAGGAGGGCCCCTTGCGGGCCTTCGCCGAGCGGGAGGGGCTCAAGGCCTTCGCCATTCCCAAGGAGGTGGGCGGGCGCTTCTCCGTCCTTTCCCCGGTGGGGCTTCTCCCCCTGGCCTTCGCCGGGGCCGACCTGGACGCCCTCCTCATGGGGGCCCGCAAGGCCAACGAGACCGCCTTGGCCCCCCTGGAGGAGAGCCTCCCCCTGAAGACCGCCCTCCTCCTCCACCTCCACCGCCACCTCCCCGTCCACGTCTTCATGGTCTACTCGGAGAGGCTACGCCACCTCCCCAGCTGGTTCGTCCAGCTCCACGACGAGTCCTTGGGGAAGGTGGACCGCCAGGGCCAAAGGGTGGGCACCACGGCGGTCCCCGCCCTAGGGCCCCAGGACCAGCACGCCCAGGTCCAGCTCTTCCGCGAAGGCCCCCTGGACAAGCTCCTCGCCCTGGTCATCCCCGAAGCCCCCGTGGAGGACCTGGAGATCCCGGAGGTGGAGGGCCTTAAGGCCGCCTCCTACCTCTTCGGCAAGACCCTCTTCCGCCTCCTCCAAGCCGAGGCCGAGGCCACCTACCGGGCCCTGGCCGAGGCGGGGCAGAAGGTCTACGCCCTCTACCTCTCCGAGGTCTCCCCCTACGCCGTGGGCTGGCTCCTGCAGCACCTCATGTGGCAGACCGCCTTCCTGGGGGAGCTTTGGGGGGTGAACGCCTTTGACCAGCCCGGGGTGGAGCTGGGCAAGCGCCTCACCTTCGCCCTGCTGGGCCGCCCCGGATATGGGGAAGGCTAAATGGAAGCGTGGAAGTCCCTTATGATGGGCGGGAGGAGGCCCGTATGGACCGCCTGAGCCATCTGGGTATAACGCCGAGAAAGCAGGTTTTCTGGAACACCGCCTCTCCCATCCTGGTGGAGCACACCCTGGCCCGGGGAGAGGGCTTCCTGGCCCACAAGGGGCCCTTGGTGGTGGACACCACCCCCTACACGGGGAGAAGCCCCAAGGACAAGTTCGTGGTGCGGGAGCCCGAGGTGGAGGGGGAGATCTGGTGGGGCGAGGTGAACCAGCCCTTTTCCCCGGAGGGCTTTGAGGCCCTCTACCAGCGGGTGGCCCAGTACCTTTCCGAGCGGGACCTTTACGTCCAGGACCTTTACGCCGGGGCGGACCGGCGCTACCGGCTGGGGGTGCGGGTGGTGACGGAAAGCCCCTGGCACGCCCTCTTCGCCCGCAACATGTTCCTCCCGCCCCGCCGCTTCGGGGCGGAGGACGAGGTGGAGGCCTTCGTCCCCGGCTTCACCGTGGTCCACGCCCCTTACTTCCAGGCGGACCCCGAGCGGGACGGGACGAGGAGCGAGGTCTTCGTGGGGATAAGCTTCCAAAGAAGGCTCGTCCTCATCGTGGGCACCAAGTACGCCGGGGAGATCAAGAAGAGCGTCTTCACCGTCATGAACTACCTCATGCCCAAGCAGGGGGTCTTCCCCATGCACGCCTCGGCCAACGTGGGGAAGGAAGGGGACGTAGCGGTCTTCTTCGGCCTCTCCGGCACCGGCAAGACCACCCTCTCCACCGACCCGGACCGCCCCCTCATCGGCGACGACGAGCACGGCTGGAGCGAGGAGGGGGTCTTCAACTTTGAGGGGGGGTGCTACGCCAAGGTGATCCGCCTCTCCCCGGAGCACGAGCCCCTCATCTACCGGGCCTCCAATCAGTTTGAAGCTATCCTGGAAAACGTGGTGGTGAACCCGGAAAGCCGCCGGGTGGAGTGGGACGACGACTCCAAGACGGAAAACACCCGCTCCTCCTACCCCATCGCCCACCTGGAGAACGTGGTGGAGTCGGGGATGGCGGGCCACCCCCGGGCCATCTTCTTCCTCTCCGCCGACGCCTACGGGGTCCTGCCCCCCATCGCCCGCCTCTCCCCGGAACAGGCCATGTACTACTTCCTCTCGGGCTACACCGCCCGGGTGGCGGGGACGGAGCGGGGCGTCACCGAGCCCAAGGCCACCTTCTCCGCCTGCTTCGGGGCGCCCTTCCTCCCCCTGCACCCCGGGGTGTACGCCGGGATGCTGGGGGAAAAGATCAGGAGGCATGGCCCCAGGGTCTACCTGGTGAACACGGGCTGGACCGGGGGGCCCTACGGGGTGGGGCGCCGCTTCCCCTTGCCCGTGACCCGGGCCCTCCTCAAGGCGGCCCTTACCGGGGCCTTGGAGGGGGTGGCCTACCGCAAGGACCCGGTGTTCGGGTTTGAGGTGCCCCTCGAGGCCCCCGGGGTGCCCCGGGAGCTTTTGGACCCCAGGGAGACCTGGGCGGACAAGGAGGCCTACGACCGCCAGGCGCAAAGGCTCGCGGCGCTTTTCCAGGAAAACTTCCAAAAGTACGCCGATGGGGTTTCGGAGGCCGTGCGCCGGGCGGGCCCCCGGGTAGGGTAAAGGCCAAGCACCCACGCCCGGATTCCGAAGCGATGGCCTGTGCCCCGGGGCGGGGCGGGTTCCAAGCCGGGTGGGCCTTGCCAAATAGGGGCCAGGGGTATTAGGCTCCTAGCTGGTGGAAGTGGAAGGGACAAATGTACTTTACCTCCCTTTGGGCTCCTCTGCCATAATGATGAGCGTTACCGTCTGGGGGACGGGGTTTTTATGAGCCAGACCTCGCTTAGCCGCTACGCCTGGGGGGTGCTCTTCTGGAACGTGCTGGTGGCCCTCTGGGGGGCCTATGTGCGGGCCACCGGTTCGGGCGCCGGGTGCGGGGCCCACTGGCCCACCTGCAACGGGGAGGTGATTCCCCGCGCGCCCCAGGTGGAGACGCTCATTGAGTTCGCCCACCGGGCCACCTCGGGGCTCGCCTTCCTCTCGGTGCTGAGCCTCTTCCTCCTGGCCCGGCGTTTCCTTCCCCGGGCGCATCCGGCCCGCCTGGGGGCGGGGCTTGCCCTCCTCTTCATGGTCACCGAGAGCCTGGTGGGGGCCTCCCTGGTCCTCTTCGGCTGGACGGCCCACAACGTGAGCCCCGAGCGGGCCGTGGTCCAGATGGTCCACCTGGCCAACACCTACTTCCTCCTGGCCGCCCTCGCCCTCACCGCCTGGTGGGCCTCCGGAGGAGCCCCCTTGCGCCTAAGGGGGCAGGGGGCGGTGGGGCTTGCCCTTCTCCTCGGCCTCTTCGCCCTCCTCTTTCTGGGGATGAGCGGGGCGGTAACCGCTTTGGGCGACCTCCTCTTCCCCGTGCGGAACACCCTCGAGGCCCTGGAGCGCTCCCTGACCCCTGGGGAGCACTTCCTGGTGCGCCTCAGGGTCCTCCACCCCTTGATCGCCGTGAGCGTGGGGCTTTACGTGGTCTTCGCTGGGTATCTGGTGGCCCACCTGCGCCCTTCGCCCCTCACCCGGCGCCTGGCCCACGCCCTGGCCTACCTCTACGGGGCGCAGCTTCTGGCGGGGCTGGTGAACGTAGCCCTCAAGGCTCCGGTCTTCATGCAGATCCTCCACCTCCTCCTGGCCTACGCCATCTGGCTCCTCTTCGTCTTCCTCGCCGCCTCCGCCCTGGAGCGGGGGGCGAGGCGGGTGGAGCTTGGCGAAGGGGGGGCGGAGGTTCACCGGGGGACCGGGGGGGCCACCTGGCGGGACTACCTCGCCCTCACCAAGCCCCGGGTTATCAGCCTCCTCCTCTTCACCGCCCTTTTCGCCATGTTCATCGCCGCCCGGGGCTGGCCGGGCCTAAAGCTCTTCCTGGTGGTGGCCCTGGGAGGGTACATGATGGCGGGGGCGGCCAACGCCATCAACATGGTGGTGGACCGGGACATTGACGCCCGCATGAGGCGGACCGCCAATAGGCCCACGGTGACCCAGCGGGTCTCCAGCCGGGACGCCCTCCTCTTCGCCCTCGCCCTCGCCTTCTTGGGGTTCATCGTCCTCTGGTGGGGGGCGAACCTCCTCGCCGCCACCCTAGCCCTCATGGGCCTCATCTGGTACGTGCTGGTCTACACCCTCTACCTCAAGCGGCGCACCTGGCACAACATCGTCATCGGCGGGGCGGCGGGGGCCTTCCCGCCCCTGGTGGGCTTTGCCGCGGTGACCGGGGACCTCAACCTCTTCGCCTGGTACCTCTTCGCCCTCATCTTCTTCTGGACCCCGGTGCACTTCTGGGCCCTGGCCCTCATGATCCAGGACGACTACCGGGCGGTGGGGGTGCCCATGCTCCCCGTGGTCCTGGGGGAGCGGGTCACGGTGATGCAGATCGCCCTCTACGCCCTCCTCACCGCCCTCATCTCCCTCATGCCCTTGGCCTTGGGAGAGCTCGGCCTTCTGTACCTGGTGGCGAGCCTCTTCCTTAACAGCCTGCTTATCTTTAAGAGCCTTGTCCTCTACCGCCAGCCCGAGCGCAGGACGGCGGTTTCGCTGTATAAATACTCCATGCTCTACCTGGCCCTCCTCTTCGTGGCCATGGCGGTGGATCGGGCGGTATAGGGAGGGAGTGGATGAAGAGAGGTCTTGCGGCGCTTAGTCTTTGGGGTTTGGCCCTGGCCCAGGAGGCCCACCGGGTGGCCATCACTCACCCGGGCGGCTCCTACAACCAGGAGGTGGCCTTCCTCTACCCCTGGGTCTACTTCTTCTCCTTCCTGATCTTCCTGGTGGTGGCCGGGTCCTTGGCGTACGTCACCTGGAAGTTCCGGGCCAAGCCTGGGGACGAGGGGGAGCCCCCGCAGGCCCACGGGAACGACCGCCTCGAGGTGGTCTGGACCCTGATCCCCCTGGCCATCATCCTGGTCCTCTTCGGCCTCACGGCCAAGGCCCTCATCCAGGTGAACCGGCCCATCCCCGGGGCCCTCAAGGTGGAGGTCACGGGCTACCAGTTCTGGTGGGACTTTAACTACCCCGAGCTCGGCTTTAGGAACTCCAACGAGCTCATCCTCCCCGCCGGGGTGCCCGTGGAGCTGGAGATCACCTCCAAGGACGTGATCCACTCCTTCTGGGTGCCGGGCCTCGCCGGGAAGCGGGACGCCATTCCGGGACAAAAGACTCTTCTCCACTTCACCCCCGAGGAGCCCGGCAACTACTACGGCTTCTGCGCCGAGCTTTGCGGGCCGAGCCACGCCCGCATGCTCTTCCGGGTCCTGGTGGTGCCCAAGGAGGAGTTTGAGCGCTTCGTGGCGGCGGCCAAGGCCTACACCCCCCCGGTGGCCGACGCCATGGGGCAACAGGTCTTCCAGCAGAACTGCGCCGCCTGCCACGGCGTCCAGGGCAAGATGCCCCCGGCGGTGATCGGCCCCGAGCTCGGTTTCGTGGGCAACCGCACCGCCATCGCCGCCGGCATCGCCGACAACACCCCGGAAAACCTCAAGGCCTGGATCAAAAACCCTGAGGGGATGAAGCCCGGGGCGAAGATGCCCGGCTTCCCCCAGCTCTCCGAGGAGGACCTAAACGCTTTGGTGCGCTACCTCGAGGGCCTGAAGGTGGAGGGCGTGGACTTCAAGGCCCTCCCCAAGTTCTAGGAGGTTAGGAGATGGCCATCGCCACCAAGCCAAAGACCGGTTTTTGGGCGGTCCTCTGGGACCTGCTCACCACGGTGGACCACAAGAAGATCGGCCTCATGTACACGGCCACGGCCTTCTTCGCCTTCGCCCTGGCGGGGGTCTTCTCCCTCCTCATCCGCACCCAGCTGGCCGTGCCCAACAACCACTTCCTCACCGGGGAGCAGTACAACCAGGTCCTCACCCTGCACGGGGCCACCATGCTCTTCTTCTTCATCATCCAGGCCGGGCTCACGGGCTTCGGCAACTTCGTGGTGCCCCTGATGCTGGGGGCGAGGGACGTGGCCCTCCCCCGGGTGAACGCCTTCAGCTACTGGGCCTTCCTCGGGGCCATTCTCCTCGCCCTCATGAGCTTCTTCTTCCCCGGCGGGGCCCCCAGCGTGGGCTGGACCTTCTACTACCCCTTCTCCGCCCAGTCGGGGAGCGGGGTGAGCTTCTACCTGGCGGCCATCCTCCTCCTCGGCTTCTCCAGCCTCCTCGGCAACGCCAACTTCGTCGCCACCATCTACAACCTAAGGGCCCAGGGGATGAGCCTGTGGAAGATGCCCATCTACGTCTGGAGCGTCTTCGCCGCCAGCGTCCTCAACCTCTTCAGCCTGGCCGGGCTCACCTCGGCGAGCCTCCTCGTCCTCCTGGACCGGAAGATCGGCCTCACCTGGTTCAACCCGGAAATCGGGGGAGACCCCGTCCTCTTCCAGCAGTTCTTCTGGTTCTACTCCCACCCCACGGTCTACGTGATGCTCCTGCCCTACCTGGGCATCCTGGCTGAGGTGGCCTCCACCTTCGCCAAAAAGCCCCTCTTCGGCTACCGGCAGATGGTCTGGGCCCAGATGGGCATCGTGGTCCTGGGCACCATGGTCTGGGCCCACCACATGTTCACCGTGGGGGAGAGCACCCTCTTCCAGATCGCCTTCGCCTTCTTCACCGCCCTCATCGCCGTGCCCACGGGGGTGAAGCTCTTCAACATCATCGGCACCCTCTGGGGTGGGAAGCTCCAGATGAAGACCCCCCTCTACTGGGTGCTGGGCTTCGTCTTCAACTTCCTCCTCGGGGGCATCACCGGGGTCATGCTCTCCATGACCCCCTTGGATTACCAGTTCCACGACTCCTACTTCGTGGTGGCCCACTTCCACAACGTCCTCATGGCGGGGTCGGCCTTCGGGGCCTTCGCCGGGCTTTACTACTGGTGGCCCAAGATGACGGGCCGGATGTACGACGAGAGGCTGGGCCGCCTCCACTTCTGGCTCTTCCTGGTGGGCTACCTCGTCACCTTCCTGCCCCAGTACGCCCTGGGCTACCTGGGCATGCCCCGGCGCTACTACACCTACAACGCCGACCTCGCCGGCTGGCCCGAGCTCAACCTTCTCTCCACCCTCGGGGCCTTCATCCTGGGCCTGGGCGGGTTGGTCTGGATCTACACCATGTGGAAGAGCCTCCGCTCCGGGGAGAAGGCCCCGGCCAACCCCTGGGGCGGCTACACCCTGGAGTGGCTCACGGACTCCCCGCCCAAGGCCCACAACTTTGACGTGCAGCTTCCCACCGAGTTCCCCTCCGAAAGGCCCCTCTACGACTGGAAGAAGAAGGGGGTGGAGCTTAAGCCCGAGGACCCGGGCCACATCCACCTGCCCAACAGCTCCTTCTGGCCCTTCTACTCCGCGGCCACCCTCTTCGCCTTCTTCGTGAGCGTAGCCGCCCTCCCGGTGCCCAACGTCTGGATGGGGCTCTTCCTCGCCCTCTTCGCCTACGGCCTCGTGCGCTGGGCCCTGGAGGACGAGTACAGCCACCCCGTGGAGCACCACACCGCCACCGGCAAGTCCAACGCCTGGATGGGGATGGCCTGGTTCATCGTCTCGGAGGTGGGCCTCTTCGCCATCCTCATCGCGGGCTACCTCTACCTCCGGCTCTCCGGGGCGGCCCAGCCCCCTGAGGAGCGGCCCGCCCTGTGGCTCGCCCTTCTCAACACCTTCTTCCTGGTGAGCTCCTCCTTCACCGTGCACTTCGCCCACCACGACCTCAGGCGGGGCCGCTTCAACCCCTTCCGGTTCGGCCTTTTGGTCACCATCCTCTTGGGCGTGCTCTTCTTCCTCTTCCAGGCCTGGGAGTTCTACCAGTTCCACCACCACTCCAGCTGGCAGGAGAACCTCTGGACGGCGGCCTTCTTCACCATCGTGGGCCTCCACGGCCTGCACGTGGTGATCGGGGGCTTCGGCCTCGTCCTCGCCTACCTCCAGGCCCTCCGGGGCAAGATCACCCTGCACCACCACGGCACCCTCGAGGCCGCCAGCATGTACTGGCACCTGGTGGACGCCGTCTGGCTCTTCATCGTCACCCTCTTCTACATCTGGTAGGCCCAAAGGCTACCTGGCCCCTGCCAGAAGGCAGGGGCCTTTGCTATGTAAAAGGAGATGCGGCTTTTGGTGGTGGACTTTGACTACTTCTTCCCCGTGCCCCAAGACCCCAAGGACCCCTTGGCCCCCCTCTTCGCCTGGGCCCACTTTGAGACCCCCTACTACCTCCTCGAGGCCTGGGAGGAAAGGGCCCTGGCCTTCCTTCTCCGGGGGCTTCCCCTTCCTGGGGCCCAGGGGTGGCGGGGGTTTTGGGAGCGCTTCGCCTTCGCCAAGGGGGCGGTGCTCTACTACGCCGACAGCAACGCCCTCGCCTTCCATCCCGAGGTGCGGCAGGGGGTGGAGGAGGTGGTCCTTTTTGACGCCCACCACGACGCCGGCTACCGCCCCTTGGGGGAGGTCCCGGCCTGCGACGACTGGATGGTCTTCTACCACCGCCTGGGGGCGCGGCTTCGGGTCTACTATCCCTCCTGGCGGGACCCCTCCTTGGAGCCCGAGCCCAAGGTGCCCGTGGCCCGGGAGGTGGACTCTGGGGGGAAGCTTCCGGGGGAGTTCCACCGGGTCTTCCTCTGCCGGAGCGGGGCCTGGGTCCCCCCTTGGGCTGACCCGGACTTCTTCGCCTTCCTGGAGGAGGCGCCCCTGCCCAGGGTGGCCCTGGAGCCCTTGGGGCCGAGGCCTTTGGACCTCGAGGCCCTGAGGCGGCGGGCGGGGGAGGAGGCCTTGGGGCTTTTCATCATGGAAAGCTTGCGCAGGCCCTCTTAGCCCCCTATAATCGGGAAGGCTTTGGGCCGTTAGCTCAGCTGGCAGAGCAACCGACTTTTAATCGGTAGGTCGCAGGTTCGAATCCTGCACGGCCCACCATCCTCGCCCCCTCCAGCTTCCCGGCCGGAGGGGGTTTCGCCCAGGGGCGAGGGCTTAGGATGGAGGGCATGGCGGAGCCTATGCGGGTGGTGGTGGGGCTTTCGGGAGCGAGCGGCATGCCCTACGCCCTGGACCTCCTGGACGCCCTAAGGGGGGTGGCCGAGGTGCACCTGGTGATCTCTCAGGGGGCCAAAAGGGTGCTCTGGGAGGAAATGGGCCTAAGCCCCAAGGACCTCCACGCCCTGGCCCACCGGGTCTACAAGGACCAGGACCTGGGCGCCCCCATCGCCTCGGGCTCCTTCCCCACCCGGGGGATGGTGGTCGTCCCCTGCTCCGCCACCACCTTGGCCAAGGTGGCCTATGGCCTCGCCGACACCCTCCTCACCCGGGCGGCCTACGTCCACCTGAAGGAGCGCCGCCCCCTGGTTCTCGTCCTGAGGGAGACCCCTCTGCCCCTCCCCACCTTAAGGGCCATGGTCCAGGCGGCGGAGGCCGGGGCCACCATCCTCCCGGCGAGCCCCGGCTTCTACCACCGCCCCCAGGGGATTTCCGACCTTCTCGGCTTCGTCACCCAGCGCATCCTGGACCACCTGGGGCTTCCCGGGAAGCGCGCCCCCCGGTGGGGAGAAACGTGACGCTTTTTTGCCGACCCGCGATGTTACGATAGGGAGGATGACCCTCACCCAGGAGCAACGGCTGGTTCTGGACGCGGTGCGCCGGGTGGCCCGGGAGGTCCTCTACCCCCTGGCCCCCGAGTACGACCGGAAGGGCGAGTACCCCTGGCCCCAGCTCAAGGCCCTGGCCGAGCTCGGCCTCCTCGGCATGACCACCCCGGAGGAGTGGGGCGGGGTGGGCCTAGACTCCGTGACCTGGGCCCTGGCCCTGGAGGAGCTCGCCGCCGCCGACCCCAGCGTGGCCGTCATCGTCTCCGTGACCAGCGGCCTTCCCCAGTACATGCTTCTCCGCTTCGGCACCGAGGCGCAAAAAAGGCGCTACCTGGTGCCCCTCGCCCGGGGGGAGTGGATCGGGGCCTTCTGCCTCACCGAGCCCCAGGCGGGCTCCGACGCCAAGAGCCTCCGCGCCGAGGCGCGGCGGGTCAAGGGCGGGTTCGTGCTGAACGGGGTCAAGAGCTGGATCACCTCCGCCGGGCAGGCCCACCTCTACGTGGTCCTGGCCCGCACGGAAAGGGGAGTCAGCGCCTTTTTGGTGGAGAAGGACACCCCCGGGCTTTCCTTCGGCCGCCCCGAGGAGAAGATGGGCCTCCACGCGGCCCACACCGCCGAGGTGCGGCTGGAAGGGGTCTTCGTCCCCGAGGAGAACCTTCTTGGGGAGGAGGGGCGGGGCCTGGCCTATGCCCTTGCGGGCCTGGACTCGGGGCGGGTGGGGGTGGCGGCCCAGGCGGTGGGCATCGCCCGGGGGGCTTACGAGATCGCCAAGGCCTACGCCGAGGAGAGGGAGCAGTTCGGGAAGAAGCTTAAAGAGCACCAGGCCATCGCCTTCAAGATCGCCGACATGCACGTGAAGATCGCCGCCGCCCGGGCCCTGGTCCTCGAGGCCGCGAGGAAGAAGGACCAAGGGGAGCGGTTCACCCTCGAGGCCAGCGCCGCTAAGCTCTTCGCAAGCCAAGTGGCGGTGGAGGTGACCCGGGAGGCGGTCCAGGTCCTGGGAGGCTATGGCTACCACCGGGACTACCGGGTGGAGCGGTACTACCGGGACGCCAAGGTGACGGAGATCTACGAGGGCACCTCGGAGATCCAGCGCCTGGTCATCGCCCGCGAGCTCTACCGCTAGGGCCACCCCGCCCTGGCCCAACCCCGCGCGGGGGCCCCGAAGGGGCTTGGCCCTGGGGCGCGCGGCTTCCCTTTCTCATCCTTTGGCCTTAGGTTGGGGGAAGCATGCTCCGCCGCCTCCTTTCCCTCTCCCGCCCCCTCTACTGGCTCTATGAAAGGCGCCTCCTCAAGGAGGTGCGGAAGGGCCCCATGCCCCGGCACCTGGGCCTCATCCTGGACGGCAACCGCCGCTACGCTCGGGCCCTCGGCCTTTCCCCCACCCAGGGGCACGAGTTCGGGGTGCAGAAGGCCTACGAGGTCCTGGAGTGGTGCCTGGAGATGGGCATCAAAACCGTGACCGTCTGGGTCTTCTCCACCGACAACTTCCGGCGCCCCCCGGGGGAGGTGGAGACCCTCATGCGCCTTTTCGTGCGGGAGGCGGAACGGATGGCCGAGGACCACCGCATCCTGGAGCACCAGGTGCAGGTGCGGGTCATCGGGAGGCGGGAGGGGTTTTCCGAGGAGGTGCTGAGGGCCCTGGAGCGCCTGGAGGAGCGCACCCGAAGCCACCGGGGCATGGTCCTCAACATCGCCCTGGGCTACGGGGGGCGGGAGGAGATCGTGGACGCGGTGAAGCGGCTTCTTCTGGAGGCGGAGGCGAAGGGGCTCTCCCCGAAAGCGGTGGCGGAGGGCCTCACCCCGGAGGCCATCGCCGAAAGGCTCTACACCGCGGGCCTCCCCGATCCCGACTTCATCATCCGCACCTCCGGGGAGATCCGGCTTTCCGGGTTCCTCCTCTGGCAGTCCGCCTACTCCGAGTTCTACTTCGCCGACGTCCTCTGGCCCGAGTTCCGCAAGATTGACTTCCTCAGGGCCCTGAGGAGCTACCAGGCCCGCGAGAGGCGGTTTGGGCGTTGACAAAAGGAGGGTTTTCGTATACCCTTACGGGCAAGATGCCGGCCCGCGAGAAAAAACTCGGCCGCCGGGGGGTAGGGTAGCCCCTAGAGGGTTCTTCCATCCCCCGGCCCGAGTTCGGGCCGGTTTTCTTTTGAGGAGGGGCGCATGCGGGAATGGAGGATCATAGACTCCACGCTTCGGGAAGGGGAGCAGTTTGAAAGGGCCCACTTCACCACCCAGGACAAGGTGGAGATCGCCAAGGCCCTGGACGCCTTCGGCATTGAGTACATCGAGGTCACCACCCCCGTGGCCTCGCCCCAGTCCCGCAAGGACGCCGAGGTCCTGGCCTCCTTGGGCCTCAAGGCCAAGGTGGTGACCCACATCCAGACCCGCCTGGACGCGGCCAAGGTGGCGGTGGAAACCGGGGTCCAGGGGATTGACCTCCTCTTCGGCACGAGCAAGTACCTGCGGGCGGCCCACGGCCGGGACATCCCCCGGATCATAGAGGAGGCCAAGGAGGTGATCCAGTTCATCCGCGAGGCCGCCCCCCACGTGGAGGTGCGCTTCTCCGCCGAGGACACCTTCCGCTCCGATGAGCACGACCTTTTGGCCATCTACCAGGCCATCGCCCCCTACGTGGACCGGGTGGGCCTGGCGGACACCGTGGGCATCGCCACGCCCCGGCAGGTCTACGCCTTGGTGCGGGAGGTGCGGCGGGTGGTGGGGCCCAGCGTGGACATAGAGTTCCACGGCCACAACGACACGGGATGCGCCATCGCCAACGCCTATGAGGCCATTGAGGCCGGGGCCACCCACGTGGACACCACCATCCTGGGGATCGGGGAGCGGAACGGCATCACCCCCTTAGGGGGCTTCCTCGCCCGCATGTACACCCTCCAGCCCGAGTACGTGCAAAGGAAGTACAAGCTGGAGATGCTCCCCGAGCTGGACCGGATGGTGGCGAGGATGGTGGGGGTGGAGATCCCCTTCAACAACTACATCACCGGGGAGACCGCCTTCAGCCACAAGGCGGGGATGCACCTGAAGGCCATTTACCTGAACCCCGAGGCCTACGAGCCCTACCCGCCCGAGGTCTTCGGGGTGAAGCGGAAGCTCATCATCGCCTCGAGGCTCACCGGGCGGCACGCCATCAAGGCGCGGGCGGAGGAGCTCGGCCTCCACTACGGGGAGGAGGAGCTTGCCCGCATCACCCAGCACATCAAGGCCCTGGCCGACCGGGGCCAGCTCACCCTGGAGGAGCTGGACCGGATCCTCAGGGAGTGGATCACGGCATGAGGCTAGAGGTTCCGGAACTCCTCCTCGGTGAGGCCGATGTCCTTGAGAATGCCTAGGAAAGTGCCTTTCTTAAGCTCCTTGCGGTGGAAGGGGACCACGGTGCGCCGCCCGTCGGGGTGTAGGAAGACGCGGTGGCTACCTTTTCCCCCGGCCTCTTCAAAACCCAAGCGCTTCAGCTTGCGCACCACTTCTTCGGGTCTAGGCGGCATTTACCTGGACTTCCACCCACTCCTCGTCGGGTTCGGGGATGGGGAGGTTTCTGGCCCGAAGGGCTTCCAACATGGCCTCGAGGGCTTCCCGGACGTTTTGGATGGCCTCTTCCCGCGTGTCCCCGTCCGAGCGCACCCCGGGTACCGCAGGGACCTCGGCAAGCCAAACCCCGGGCTCCTCGGGATCAGGGTAAACCCGGATCCAATACCGGCCCATAGCCGCATTATAGGCAATGGAAGGTAAGGGAGGACGAAGATGCCCCAAACCTTAGCGGAAAAGATCCTCTCCCACAAGGCGGGAAGGCCCGTGGGGGCGGGGGAGCTCGTGGTGGTGGAGGTGGACCAGGTGATGGTGGTGGACTCCATCGCCGGGAGCTTCTTCAAGCGCCTGGAGTACCTAGGGGCCACCCCCCGCTACCCGGAAAGGGTCTCCATCGTGATAGACCACGTGGCCCCGGCGGCGAACCTCGAGGTGGCCAAGGCCCAGAAGGAGATAAGGGAGTGGGGCAGGCGGCACGGCATCCGGGTCTTTGACGTGGGGAGGGGGGTGTGCCACCAGGTCCTCGTGGAGGAGGGCCTGGCCCAGCCGGGCTGGGTGGTGGTGGGCTCGGACAGCCACTCCACCACCTACGGGGCGGTGGGGGCCTTCGGCACGGGGATGGGGGCCACGGACATCGCCTTGGCGGCGGCCAGCGGGCGCACCTGGTTTAGGGTCCCCGAGAGCGTGAAGGTGGTCTTCCGGGGAAGGCTCCCCAAGGGGGTCACGGCCAAGGACGCCGCCCTGGAGATGGTCCGCCTCCTCACCGCCGAGGGGGCCACCTACATGGCGGTGGAGATCCACCTCCTGGACGGGGCGGAAGCCCTCACGCGGGGCGAGCGCATGACCCTCGCCAACCTCACCGTGGAGGCGGGGGCCAAGGCGGGGCTCGTGGTGCCAAGCGGGGAGATCCTGGAGATGTACCGGGTGCCCGAGTGGCTCTACCCCGACCCGGATGCCCGCTACGCAAAAGAGGTGGAGATTGACCTTTCCGCCCTCACCCCCAGGGTCTCCGTGCCCTTTTACGTGGACAACGTCCACGAGGTGGCCGAGGTCAAGGGCAAGCGGGTGGACCAGGTCTTCATCGGCACCTGCACCAACGGCCGCATAGAGGACCTCCGGGCGGCGGCGGAGGTGCTTAGGGGCAGGAGGGTGGCCCCCTGGGTGCGGCTTTTGGTGGTCCCGGCGAGCTCCCAGGTCCTGGAGGAGGCGGCCAAGGACGGCACCCTCCTCACCCTCCTCGAGGCCGGGGCCACCCTCGGCACCCCGGGGTGCGGCCCCTGCATGGGGCGGCACATGGGGGTCTTGGCCCCGGGGGAGGTGTGCGTCTCCACCTCCAACCGCAACTTCCGGGGGCGCATGGGGGCCCCGGACGCGGAGATCTACCTGGCGAGCCCCCGCGTGGCCGCGGCGAGCGCCGTGGCGGGCTACCTCACCACGCCCGAGGAGCTGGAGGAGGCCCATGCCTAGGGTTTGGAAGTTCGGCGACCAGATCAACACCGACGACATCCTTCCCGGCAAGTACGCCCCCTTCATGGTGGGGGAGGACCGGTTCCACCTCTACGCCTTCGCCCACCTGCGGCCCGGGTTCGCCGAGGAGGTGCGCCCCGGGGATATCCTCGTCTTCGGGCGGAACGCCGGGCTTGGCTCCAGCCGCGAGTACGCCCCCGAGGCCCTGAAGCGCCTCGGCATCCGGGCCGTCATCGCCAAGAGCTACGCCCGCATCTTCTTCCGCAACCTGGTGAACCTGGGGATCGTCCCCTTTGAGTCGGAGGAGGTGGTGGATGCGCTAGAGGACGGCGACCTGGTGGAGCTGGACCTGGAAAGGGGGGTGCTTTACCGGGGGGAGGAGCGCTTCCAGCTCCGTCCCCCGCCCCCCTTCCTCCTGGAGGCGCTCAAGGAGGGCTCCCTCCTGGACTACTACAAGAGGCACGGGCGCTTCCCGGGGGAGTAGACTCTAGTCATGGAGGACCTAGAGATCGTCTGTCCGGTGTGCGGCGAGGCCAGCGTGGTGCTTTCCGAGGACCTGGAAACCCTGGAGGTGGGGGACGTGCTGGAGTGCGAGGCCTGCGGGGCCTTCCTGGAGGTGGTCTCCCTGGACCCCCTGGAGGTGGAGGTGACCGAGGAGGGCCTCGAGGGCTTCTTCGTGGACTGCCCCCGTTGCGGCTACACCCTGGAGGTTTCCGAGGAGGAGCAAGGCCAGGAGGTGGAGTGCCCGGAGTGCGGCTTCCGCTTCCTGCCTGACTGGAGCGAAGTGGAGGAGGACGAGGAATGGTAGGGATCTGCCCTGAGTGCGGCGCGGAGCTAAAGCTGGAGAACCCGGAGCTTGGCGAGCTCGTGGTCTGCGAGGACTGCGGGGCCGAGCTTGAGGTGGTGGGCCTGGACCCCTTGCGCCTCGAGCCCGCCCCCGAGGAGGCGGAGGACTGGGGGGAGTGATTCCCCGCCGGGCCGCGTGAGGGCCCCCAGGCCGGCCTGGGGGCCTCTTCGGGAGGTGAGATGCTGGCCATCCTCTACGACCGCGTCCGCCCCGACGAGCGGATGCTCTTTGAGCGAGCCGAGGCCTTGGGGATCCCCTTTAGAAAGGTCTACGTCCCCGCCCTCCCCATGGTCCTGGGCGAGAGGCCCGAGGCGCTTGAGGGGGTCACGGTGGCCCTGGAAAGGTGCGTGAGCCAAAGCCGGGGCCTCGCCGCCGCCCGCTACCTCACCGCCCTCGGCATCCCCGTGGTGAACCGCCCCGAGGTCATGGAGGTCTGCGGGGACAAGTGGGCCACCAGCGTGGCCTTGGCCCGGGCGGGCCTCCCCCAGCCCAGGACCGCCTTGGCCACGGACCGGGAGGAGGCCTTGAGGCTCATGGAGGCCTTCGGCTACCCCGTGGTGCTGAAGCCGGTGATCGGCAGCTGGGGCCGCCTCCTCGCCAAGGTCACGGACCGGGCCGCGGCGGAGGCCCTTCTGGAGCACAAGGAGGTCCTGGGAGGGTTCCAGCACCAGCTCTTTTACCTCCAGGAGTACGTGGAGAAGCCCGGGCGGGACATCAGGGTCTTCGTGGTGGGGAAGAGGGCCATCGCCGCCATCTACCGCAAGAGCGCCCACTGGATCACCAACACCGCCCGGGGGGGAGAGGCGGAGAACTGCCCCCTCACCGAGGAGATGGCCCGGCTTGCCGTGGGGGCGGCGGAGGCCGTGGGGGGCGGGGTGGTGGCCGTGGACCTCTTGGAGTCGGAGCGGGGGCTATTGGTCAACGAGGTGAACCACACCATGGAGTTCAAGAACTCCGTGCACACCACCGGGGTGGACATCCCGGGGGAGATCCTGAAGTACGCGTGGAGCCTGGCCTCATGACCTTGCGGGAAGCGGTGGAGCGGTTGGTGGCGGCCTTGGCGCCCGAGGAGGTCTGGCTCTTCGGCTCTTGGGCCCGGGGGGAGGCCGGGCCGGACTCGGACGTGGACCTCCTGGTGGTGGTGCCCTACGAAGGCGATCCCAAGGAGCTCACCCTCCGGGGGTATAGGGTCCTGAGGGGGCGGGGCTTCCCCCTGGACCTCTTGGTCTACCCCCGTGCCCTCGTGGAGCAGAGGCTCGGGGAGGGGAGCCTTCTTCTCCGGGAGATTTTCCGGGAAGGGCGGTGCCTCTATGCGCGGGGAAGCGGAAAGGTGGCTTAGACGGGCCCTCGAGGACCTGGACGCGGCCTTCTCCCTGGAGGCCTCCCGCCACCCCGACGTCCTGGCCTTCCTGGCGCAACAGGCGGTGGAAAAGGCGCTGAAGGCCGTCTGGGTAGAGCTTGGCCTCCTTCCGCCCCGCACCCACGACCTGGCCTACCTTTGGGAAGAGGTGGAGGATAGGGTGAAGGCGTCTTTGAACCCCGACCATCTGGACTTTCTGACCCGCTTTGGCGTCCAGGCCCGCTACCCTGACCTGGAAGTTCGGCCGGAAGAGGCCCGGGAAGCCCTTTCCCTGGCCCAAGCCCTGGTGGAGGAGCTTAGGAGGTGGCTCCATGACCGGTAAGAAAACCCTCTCCATCGTGGGGGCCTCGGGGTACGCCGGGGGGGAGTTCCTGAGGCTCGCCCTTTCCCACCCCTATCTGGAAGTGAAGCAGGTGACCTCGAGG
>NZ_JBWGQW010000008.1:0-276 GCF_056332225.1 Thermus sp.
CCTTCAACCCCCGCTTCTTCGTGGGGCACTTCTTCGTGCCCAAAAGCGAGGAGGGGCGGGTAGAGGAGTTCTTTGCCCTGTTGAGCCGGGAGGGGCAACGGCTCGGGGTGCGCCCCTTGCACTTCCGGCGGGGCGAGGTGGTGAGCGAGGTTTTGGGGCCTGTGGGTCGGCGCACGGAGCCCCTCTTCCTCCAGGTGGCGGGGCTTTCCCCGGACGGGGACGCCCCCCTGTGGGAGCTTGGCCTGAGGCTCGAGGCCCTCTTCCCCGTGCACGTGG
>NZ_JBWGQW010000008.1:286-52064 GCF_056332225.1 Thermus sp.
GTCTACAAGGTGCGGGGGGCGGCGGAGCTTTTAAAGCGCTACTACCCCGAGCTCTCCCGCCCCGAGTTCAAAAGCCGCATCGCCCTGGGCCACAACCGCTACTCCACCAACACCCTCTCCACCTTTGAGCAGGTCCAGCCCTTCGGCCTCCTCGGCCACAACGGCGAAATCAACACCATTGAGCGCCTGAGGCGGGAGATGGACTTCCTGGGCATCCCCCGCACCGGGGGCTCGGACTCCCAGGACCTGAACCGCATGCTGGAGGGGCTCATCTACCGCTTTGGCCTCACCCTCCCCGAGGCCATGGACCTGGTCTTTCCCCCCGTTTTGGGGGAGATCAAGGCCCTGCCCGAGGACCTCCAGGACCTTTACATGGCCCTGCGCCAGCGCTTCGGACCCTTGGCCCAGGGCCCGGCCGCCATCGTGAGCCGCCACGGGGACGAGGCCGTGTTCGCCACCGACGCCATGGGCTTGAGGCCCCTTTGGCAGTTTGAAACCCCCTATGAAATCGTCTTCTCCTCCGAGCGCGGGGTCTTCAGCGCCGAGGAGTTCGTCTCCGAGCCCAAGCCTTTGGCCCCGGGGGAGAAGGTCTACCTCCGCCTCACCCCGGAAGGCCCCAAGGTCCTGCCCTTTGACCGGCACCAGCGCCTGGTGCTGGAGAGGATGGCCGCCCGCACCCCGGTGGGGGGCTACCGGGTGCACCTGGCGGGGCCCCTCCGCGAGGGCCCGCCCCCCCTGGCGGGAGGAAGCGGGGCCGAGGTGGAGGAAAAGCCCGCCCCACCCCCCCTGGGCCTGGAGCGGGCCTACGGCTGGGACCGCTGGGACCAGGCCTACCTCGAGGCCCTGGCCAAGACGGGCAACGAGCCCATCGGCTCCCTGGGCTACGACGGGCCCCTCGCTGCCCTCAACCCGGAAAAGCCCAACCTCTCCGAGTTCTTCAAGGAGACGGTGGCGGTGGTGACCAACCCCGCCATTGACCGGGAGCGGGAGGTGGAGCACTTCTCCACCCGCACCCTCCTCGGCAGAAGGCCCCTTCCCGACGGCCGGGAGGGGGGAAGGGTGGAGGAGCTCCTTCTGCCCCTGGTGCTGGAGGAGGACCAGGCCCTGGCCGAGGCCTTCGGCACCCTGACCCTCTCCGAGGTCCGGGCCCGCTTCAAGACCCAGACCCTCGTCCCCCAGTTCGCCGTGGAGGAGGGGCTCCTTGCGGGGCTCAAGCGCCTGGAGGAGGAGGCGGTGAAGGCCGTGGAGGAGGGGGCCGAGGTCCTCATCCTCTCCGACCGGGAGGCCTTCCAAGGAGGGGTCTGGATTGACATCGGCCTCGCCGTGGCCGCGGTGAACCGGGCCCTCATGAAGCGGGACGCCGAGGGGGTGGCCCTAAGGCGCAGGACCTCCCTCCTCGTCCACTCCGGGGGCGTGCGGAACCTCCACGATCTGGCCTTCCTCCTCGGCCTCGGGGCGGAGGCGGTGGCCCCGTGGCTTCTGGAGGAGAAGGCCCGGGCCCTGGAGGGGAGGAAGGGGGTGGCGAACGCCCTCGAGGCCCTCCGCAAGGGCCTGGAGAAGGTCATCTCCACCATGGGCATCCACGAGCTTAGGGGCTACGGCCGGATCTTCAGCGCCATCGGCCTCAAGCCCGAGCTCGCCGAGCTCTTCGGCACGCGAAACTTCTTGGGCTCGGAGGGCGCCGGGTACGGCTTTTTGGAGCTGGAGCGCACCCTCCTTGAGCGGGAGGGCTTCCTTAGGGCGGAGAAGGTCATGCCCGCCAAGGACTTCCGCTTCAACCCCAGGATCTACAAGGCGGCCCAGGAGGTGGCCGCGGGCCAGGCCCCTTACGCCCACTTCCAGGAGAAGGTCCGCGCCCTGGAGCGGGAAAACCCCGTGGCCGCCCGCCAGCTTCTGGAGGTGCGCTTCCCCGAAAGGAGCGAGGTGGCCCCGGAGGAGGTGGACCTCTCCGTGGGGGCCCACTCCCTGCCCTTCGTCATCAGCGCCATGAGCTTCGGCTCCCAGGGGGAGGCCTCCTTCCGCGCTTACGTGGAGGCGGCCAAGCGCCTCAACATGCTCTGCGTGAACGGGGAAGGCGGGGAGATCCCCGACATGCTGGGCAAGTACACCCCCTGGCGGGGCCAGCAGGTGGCCTCGGGCCGCTTCGGGGTCCACGCCTACATGCTGAACTCCGCGAGCGTCATTGAGATCAAGATCGGCCAGGGGGCGAAGCCCGGCGAGGGAGGGCACCTCCCCGGCAAGAAGGTCTCGCCCAAGGTGGCGGCCGCCCGGAACGCCGTCCCCGGGGTGGACCTCATCAGCCCCTCCAACAACCACGACCTCTACTCCATTGAGGACCTGGCCCAGCTCATTGAGGAGCTGAAGACGGTGAACCCCAAGGCCCTGGTCTCGGTGAAGGTGCCCGTGATCCCCGGCATCGGCACCATCGCCGTGGGCATCGCCAAGGCGGGGGCGGACGTCATCACCCTCTCCGGGTTTGAGGGGGGGACGGGGGCGGCGAGACTCCACGCCCTGAAGTACGCCGGGCTTCCCGTGGAGCTCGGGGTGCGCCGGGCCCACCGGGCCCTGGTGCGGGCGGGGCTTAGGGACCGGGTGGAGATCTGGGCCGACGGGGGCCTCAAGACCGCCTACGACGTCTTGCGCATGGTTCTCCTGGGGGCCGACCGGGTGGGCATGGCCACCATGGCCATGGTGGCCATCGGCTGCACCATCTGCCGCGGCTGCCAGTTGGACACCTGCCACGTGGGCATCACCACCCAGATCGAGACCCTGGAGGAGGCCCTGGCCCACGGCCTCAAGCGCTTCGTCCCCCAGGACCTGGACCGGGCGGTGGAGCAGCTCGTCCGCTTTTTCGGGGCCAAGGGAGAGGCCCTAAGGGAGCTCGTGGCCGCCCTTGGGGCCCGCTCCCTTCGGGAGCTAAGGGGCCGCTCGGACCTCCTCTACCAGCGGGACCACCTGGAGGAGCTGGACCTGGGCTACTTCTTCGCCCCCGTGGAGGAGCCCGACTGGCTCAAGGACACCTCGGCCCACGTCCTCAGGAAGCCCCTGAACCAGCTCACCCGCACCATCACCGAGGTGGTCATGGCCGCCTACGCCGAGGGCAGCAAGCGCCTCGTCTTCCAGGAAGGCCCCGTGGACTCCACCGACCGGGCCCTTGGGGCCCACCTCGCCGGGGAGATCGCCCGGAGGCGCCTTTACGGCAAGGGGTTTGAGGCCGAGGTGGAGCTCCGCTTTGACGCCGGGAGCGTGGCCGGAAACGGCCTCGCCGCCTTCAACGTGGAGGGGATGAAGGTGGTGGTGGAAGGCGGGGCCCAGGACGGGGTGGCCAAGGGCGCCTTCGGCGGCACCGTGGCCGTCCTCAAGGGGCGGAACCCCTACGGGGCCTACGTGGACGGCTCCGTGGGCAAGAGCTTCGCCTACGGGGCCATCGGGGGCCTCCTCATCGTGGAGGGGGTGGCGGACAGCCGCTTCTGCATCCGGCTTTCCGGGGCCGACGTGGTCCTGGGCGGCGAGCCGGAAAGGCCCTTAAGGGACGACCTCGGCAACCTCGCCGCCCGGGCCCAGGCCAAGGGCTTCGCCTTTGAGTACATGACCCGGGGGCGGGCCCTGGTCCTCGGGGACCCCGGGCCCTGGATCTGCTCGGGGATGACCGGGGGGCGGGTCTACCTAAGGCACTGGCCGGAGATGGGCCTCACCGAGGAGGCCATGAAGCGCCGGCTGGCCAAGGGGGCCAAGGTGGCGGTGAAGCCCCTGGACGCCCGGGGCGTGGAGGACGTGCGGGAGCTCCTTACCGCCTACCTCCGCGTGCTTAGGGAGGCCAAGCGGGAGGAGAAGGCGAGGCGGCTGGAGACCCTCCTGGAGAACCCGGCGGAGCACTTCCGCATGGTGGAGCCCGCGAACCAGCAGGTGGAGCAGGGGGTGAGCACGGAGTAGCGGCACCCCATGCCGGCGTAAGCACCCCAACGGCATAAGCTCGGCCGGAGGAGGTAGGCCGAGCTTTTCCATCGCCTTCTTGGGCAGAGGGCCCGCACCCCCTGCCTGGAGCCGGGCCCTTTGCCCTAGACGGGAAGAGCCCGGGAAGGGTAGATTTGTCCCGTGGGCCCCGGGGAGCTTTTGCAACTCCTAAAGCGGCGCACGGGCTTCACCGAGGCCCATGCCGCCCTCCTTAGGGAGCTCGGCGAGGTCATGACCCCTATCGCCCACGAGGTGGCCCTGGCCTTCTACGACTACCTGGGGCGGGACCCGGAGCTCGGCGCCATCCTCCACGCCGAGCCGGGGCGGGTGGAGCGGCTTTACCGGACCTTCGCCCGCTGGTACGGCGAGCTCTTCTCGGGGGCGTACGACCGGGCCTACGCGGAAAGGAGGCGGCGCATCGGCCTGGTGCACGCCCGGCTCGGCATCGGTCCCAAGGCCATGATCCCCGCTATGGGCATCGTGCAGGAGCTTTCCCTGGAGCATCTGCGCACCGCCCTCCGTGGCCCCGAGGTCTACAGCGCCGTGGAGGCTTTTGAGAAGATCGTCGCCATAGAGATCGCCCTTATAGAGGAGAGCTACCTCGAGGCCCTCTCCTTAGGCCTTTCCCTGGGGCACCGGGACCTCGCCCGTGCCCTCAAGGAGGGGGCCTCGGCCCTTCTTTCCCAGGCCTAGGGTTCCTTGGCCAGGTCGTTGAAGCGCACGTGCTGGGCGTGGAACTGCAGCTCCACGGTGCCCGTGGGGCCGTTCCTTTGCTTGCCCACGATGATCTCGGCGATGCCCGCCTTCTCCGAGTCGCGGTTGTAGTACTCGTCCCGGTAGATGAACATCACCAGGTCGGCGTCCTGCTCAATGGAGCCCGACTCCCGGAGGTCGGAGAGCATGGGGCGCTTGTTGGGCCTGGCCTCCACCGCCCGGGAGAGCTGGCTTAAGGCGATCACCGGCACGTCCAGCTCCCGGGCCAAGGCCTTAAGCCCCCGGGAGATGGCGGCGATCTCCTGCTGCCGGTTCTCCCCCTTCTGCCCCCCGCCGGGCCCCGACATGAGCTGGAGGTAGTCTATGATGATCAGGCCCACCCCGTGCTGGCTCTTAAGCCGCCTCGCCCGGGCGCGAAGCTCCATGAGGGTGAGGTCGGGGGTGTCGTCAATGAAGATGGGGGCCTCGGAGAGGCGTCCCGCCACGTCCACGAGCCGGGAGAAGTCCCGGTCGGAAAGCTGCCCGAGCCGCACCCGGTTCATGTCAATGCGGGCCTCGGAGCACATCATGCGCAAGGCCAGCTGGGCGGCGGGCATCTCCAGGGAGTAGATCCCCACCCCCACCCCCTCCTTGAGGGCGGCGTGCTGGGCGATGGTGAGGGCGAAGGCGGTCTTGCCCATGGCGGGGCGGGCGGCGATGATGTTGAGGGAGCCCGGGGCCAGGGTGCCGATGAGCCCGTCCAGCTCCTTGAAGCCGGTGCGGACCCCGGCCACCTCCCCCTTATTTTGGAAAAGGGCCTCAATGTGCTCAAAGGTCTCGTGGACCAGCTCCCGCATGGCCCGGGCCTCGGTCTCGGTCTGGGTGAGGGCCACCTCGAGGATCCGCTTCCCCGCCTGGTCCAGGATCTCGTCCAGGCTCCCCGCCTCCTCGTAGGCGAGGCGCATGGCTTCACCGGCGGCCTGGATGAGCTTTCTCAGGGTCCACTTCTCCGCCACGATGCGGGCGTAGTGCTCGGCGTAGGCGGCGGTGGGGGTGGCCTCGGAGAGCTGCACCAGGTAGCTCACCCCGCCCACCCCCGCAAGCTCGTCCCGGCGGGAAAGCTCCTCGGCCAGGGTCACCAGGTCCACGGGCTTCCCCTGGGCCCTTAAGGCCTGCATGGCGGCGTAGATCTTGCGGTGGGCTTCCATGTAAAAGGCCTCGGGGGAGGGGAGGAGGCCCTCCAGCTCGTCCATCACGCCGGAATCCAGGAGGATGGACCCGAGCACGCTCTGCTCGGCCTCGAGGCTGTGGGGAGGAATACGGCCTTCCAAACCCATAGACCCCACCAGGCTACGCCCGCCCCCCCTCTTCCCGCCAGGGTCCTTCCCCTGTGGGAAGGATTGGCTCTTTGCCGCCTCTCAGGAGGAGAGAATAAGCTCTAAGGCGTGCGCTGGCTTCTCCTCTTTCTCCTCATCCTCGCCGCCTGCCGGGCCCAGGACCTACCCGGGCCCTACGCCGCCCTGGAGAAGGGCAACGTGGAGGCCCTCCGCCAGGTGGCCCTCTCCGGCGAGGGGTACGCGGGGCTCCTCGCGGGCTGGCTCCTGGTGCGGGAGGAAGACCTCCCTCTTTCCGAGCGGGCGGAGTACGCCTGGCGCTACGCCCTCTTCCTGGAGGAGGTACGGGCCTTTGAGCCGGGCTGGGAGGCGGAGGCCTTCTGGCGTGTGGCAGCCCCCCTTTTGGAGCGGGCGGGGGACGTGAGGGCCTTCTCCGCCTGGGCGAGGCTCCTCCCTAGGGAGGAGGCCGCCCAGGCCCTCCTCCGCCTGGGCCAAGGGGAGAGGCTCTGGGAGGCCCTTTTTAGGGGCCGGGCGTACGAAGCCCTCCTCAAGGCCCTCCCCGAAGGGCAACGGCCCGACCTCCGCGCCCAGGCCCTCTACCGCCTGGGGCGCTACGAGGAGGCCCTTCCCCACTACCGGGCCTGGGCGGAGGCCGACCCCCGGGGCTACCTGGGCCTCGGGTACGCCCTATGGCGGCTTGGAAGGCGGGAGGAGGCCCTAAGGGCCTTCGCCCGCTACGACCACCCGGAAAGCCGCCTGGCCGAAGGCCGCCTCCTAGAGGCCATGGGGAAAGTGGAAGAGGCCCTGGTCCGCTACCGGGAGGGCCCCCCGGAGGGCCTCTGGCGGGCCACGGCCCTTCTGGAGCGCCTGGGCAGGAAGGCCGAGGCCCTTCCCCTCTACCTCGCCCTGGCCCGAGGGGAAAGCCCCTACGCCGACGACGCCGCCCTCCGCGCCTACCTCCTCGCCGGGGAGCTCGGGAAAAAGGAGGCGCAGCAGGAGGCTTACGCCCGCCTCGAGGGGGGCCTCGGCCTCCTCGTGGGCAAGGCGCCGAGCCCACCCCCCCAGGCCCCTGGGGCCCCGATGCCGGAGGTGGCTCCCCTGGTGGAGGCCCTGGCCCGGGCGGGAAGGGAGGCCTGGGCCCGGGGAGAAGTGCGCTACGCCCTCTGGCGGAGGCCCGAGGACTGGCCCGCCCTCGTCCCCCTCCTCTACCGCCTGGGGGCCTACCGGGAGGGGATCCGGGCCGCCTGGCCCACCGCCCTCGCCTACCCCCGGGCCTACCGGGCGTGGGTGGAGGGCTACGCGAGGAGGGAGGGCCTGGACCCCGACCTCCTCTTCGCCCTCCTCCACGTGGAAAGCCGCTTTGACCCGGGGGCGAGGAGCCCCACGGGGGCCTTTGGCCTCGCCCAGTTCCTGCGGAGCACCTGGGCGGACGTGGCGCGGATGCTCGGAGAGCCCCCCGCCGACCCCTTGGACCCCGAAAGCGCCATCCGCTACGCCGCCCGCTACCTCCGCTGGCTCATGGAGCGGTGCGCCGCCTTCTCCGGCGTGGAGCAGCTCGCCTGCGCCCTCACCGCCTACAACGGCGGGATCGGCTACACCCTAAGGGGCGTGGCCCGGGAAGGGGGGCTTTTCGCCTTCCTCCGCTTCCAGGAAAGAGACGAGCCCCGGGAGTACCTCGCCAGGGTGCTCTCCGCCTACGCCGCCTACAAGGCTACTCCTTCGCCCCCTTGAGGCCCGCTTCCGCCCAGGCGATGAGGGGCTTTAAGGCGAAGGGGGCGAAGAGGGTGGTGAAGACCACCATGAAGAGGACGATGGCGTACTCCTCCTCGTTCACCGCCCCCGCCGAAAGGCCCAAGGCGGCCACGATGAGCCCCACCTCCCCCCGGGGGGCCATCCCCACCCCCACGGTGAAGGCGCTCCGCACCCCTTGGGTGAGGGACCCGAGGAACCCCCCGAGGACCTTCCCCAGGATGGCGATGAGGGTGACTACGGCTCCCGCCGCCAGGACCACGGGGCTCGCCAAGGCGGCGAGCTCCAACCTCACCCCCACCATGGCGAAGAAGAGGGGGGCGAGGAAGCCCTCTATGGCGAAGACGGGCTCCTCGAGGCGGTACTTCTCCCGGACCTCGGAGAGGAGCATCCCCCCGAGGAAGGCCCCCACGATGGGGGCGAGGCCGATGCTGGCCGCCAGGGCCGCCATGCCCACGCCCAAGGCCAGGGCGAAGCCCAAGGGGCTCCCCACGGGAAGCCTCTCCAGGGGCAGGCGGGCCACCCAGGTGGAGAGGAGGACCGCCAGGCCCACGAAGGCCACGGAGAGGAGGACGAGCTTGAGGATGGCCCCCACCTCCACCTGGCCCGTCTTGGCCACCCCGTTCACCACCGCCAGCACCATGAGGCCCAGCACGTCGTCAATCACCGCCGCCCCCAGGATGATGCGGGCGTAGGGGCGGGAGAGGACCCCGAGCTCCTGGAGGACCCTGGCGGTGATGCCCACGCTGGTGGCCACCAAGGAGGTGCCCAGGAAGAGGGCGGGGAGGGTTTGGAAGCCGATTTGCAGGCCGTAGAGGTACCCCCCCACGAAGGGGAAGGCCACCCCCAAAACGGCCACCAAAAAGGCCTCCTTCCCCACGGCCAGGATGTCCTTGAGCCGGGTCTCCAGGCCCACCATGAAGAGGAGGAAGATGGCCCCAAGCTCCGCCAAAAACTCCAGCACCTCCCCCTCGTGCACGAGGCCCAAAAGGGCGGGCCCCACCAGGACGCCCGCAAGCACCTCCCCGATGACCACGGGCTGGTTCAGGCGCCGGAAGAGGAAGGCCATGACCTGGGCCGCGAGGAGAAGGTAGAAGATCTCCAATAGGTGTTCCGCCCCGTGCATCAGCCCCTCCCCAGGATGAGCTTGAGGAAGTCGCTCCGGGTGAGGAGGCCCACCACCCGGTCCTCTCCGTCCACCACCGGGAGGTGGCGGACCTCGCTGGTAAGGAGGATCTCCAAGGCCTTGCCCAAAGGGGTTTCCGGATGGACCCGGGGGAGGTCGGTGCGCATCACCGCCTTTACCGGGGTCTTCTGGTAGCGGCGGTAGATCTCCTGGAGCACCCCCTCGTCCACCCACTCCCCGAAAAGCTGCAGGGCCTCCACATCGGAGAAGGGGACGTTTTCCGGCCTGGGCAGGAGCTCCTCCACCTGCAAAAGCCCGAGGAGGCGGCCCTCCCGGTCCACCACGGGGAAGCTCCCGTAGCGGGTTTCCAGGAGGCGCCGGGCGGCCTCCTCGAGGGTCGCCTCGGGGCCAAGGGTCTCGGGGTTTCGGGTCATGACCTCGGCCACCTTCATGGCCTAGAGTCTACCAGCGCCGCCACCTCCGGGCGAAGCGCGGGGCGAGGAGGAGGCCGAAGAGAAAGCCTCCGAGGTGGGCCCACCAGGCCACCCCGGGAAGGCCAAGGAGGCCCTGGAAGAGCTGGAGGATGGCCCAGTACCCCAGGTAGAACCCGGCGGGAAAGGTGACGAAGAAGGGGAGGACGAAGAAGACCACGGAAACCACATAAGCCCGGGGGAAGAGGACGTAGTAGGCCCCGAGCACGGCAGAGACCGCCCCGCTCGCCCCGATCATGGGCACGGTGGAGCCGGGCATGGCGAGGCCCTGGGCCAAGGCGGCGGCCACCCCTCCCAAGAGGTAGAAGAGGAGGAAGCGCCCGTGGCCCATGCGGTCCTCCACGTTGTCCCCGAAGACCCAGAGGAACCACATGTTGGAGAGGATGTGGAAAAGCCCCCCGTGGAGGAACATGCTGGTGAGGAGGCGGTGGGCCTGCCCCACGGGGTCCTGGAAGAAGAGGGCGGGGACGAAGCCCAGGGCCTCCACCACCCTCTCGGGGCCCGCGGCGAGCTCAAAGAGGAAGGCGAGGGCGTTGGCCAGGACCAGGCCCCGCACCACCACGGCGGGCCGATAGGCCCGGTTCAGGTCGTAGAGGGGGAACACCTACCGCCCCCCTCCTTGGCGGTAGGGGAGGGGCACGTACTGGACGCTCGGCCTCTGTCCCTGGGCCTGGGGGTAGAGGTCCATGAGCTCGTAGACCTCGAGGGGCATCTCCGTGGAAACCCTAAGCCCCATCTCCCGGGCCTGGGCCACGTCAATGGGGTAGTCGTGGGTCCAGGTGCCCTGGGAAAGGAGGGTGGCCACCTCCTCCGCCCTCTCCTCGGGCATGTGCTTCCTTAGGAGGTTCTTCACCGTGGCCTTCACCTGCCTCAGGGCCTTCTCCGCCACGTCGGCGAGGATCAGGGTCTGGTCGTCTATCTCGGAGAGGGGCTTCTTCTCCAGGACCTTGAGAATGCTTGCCGCCGGGTACTGGCCGAGCTGGGGGTCCACCGGTCCCAAGACGGCGTTTTCGTCCATGACGATCTCGTCCGCGGCCAGGGCGATGAGGGTGCCCCCGGACATGGCGTAGTGGGGGACGAAGACCGTGACCTTGGCGGGATGGCGAAGCAAGGCCTCGGCGATCTGCTCCGCCGCCAGCACCAGGCCCCCTGGGGTGTGGAGGATGAGGTCAATGGGCACGTTCTTGTCGGTGAGGCGGATGGCCCTCAGGACCTGTTCGGAGTCGTCTATGTTGATGAAGCGGCTGATGGGGATCCCGAGCAGGTTCACCGCTTCCTGTCGGTGGATGAGGGTGATGACCCGGCTTTGCCGCTTCCTTTCCAGCTCGGCGATCTTCCGGGCCCGGGCCCCGAGGAGCATCTGCTGCTGCAGGTAAGGGCTTAGGGCCGAGAGGATGAAGAAAAGCCAAAAAAGCTGGAAGAAAATCTCCATATGCGCCTCCAAGAGAAGTATACAGGGTCCTTGGCCTCACGGGGAGGCCGGGGGTTTTCCCGGAAGCCGCTTCCTCGAGGCCTCCCGGTAGAGGCGCTGGCCGAGCTCCGGGGCGAAGCGGATGAGGAGGGCTCCCAGGGGGATGGAGACCAGCACCAAGAGGACGGCCACCTGGGCCACCAGGGGGTAGCCTTGGCCTAAGGCCAAAGCCCCCAGCACCAGGTTGAACTCGCCCCGGGGGACCAGGTAGAGGGCGCTGTAGAGGCGCCGCTTCCGCCCAAGCCCCGCCTGGGCCCCGCCCAGGTGGTTGAGGGGAAGCTTGAGGGCGATCCCCATAAGGGCGAGGGCCAGGGCCCAGGGCGTAAGCCCTTGGAGAAGCCCCAGGGCCTGGGCCCCCACCACCAGGAAGAAGAGGGCCACCCCCAGGTCCCGCACGGGGCCGAAGAGGCGCTCAAGCCTTTCCCGAAGCCCGAGGCTTGCGGCGATGACCCCGGAGAGGAAAGCCCCAACGCCCTCCGAGGCCCCCGCGGCGTGGAAGAGGAGGGCGGTGCCCGCGGTGAAGGCGGCCCCGAGGAGAAGGACCAGCTCATCGGAGAACGTTTCCGCGAAGCGCACCATGGGGGGCCCGAGGAAGCGGGCGAAGAGGAGGTAAAGGAGGGCCAGGGCCACTCCACCCAGGAAGCCCGTGGGCCCGTGGCCGCCCAGGAGGGCGAGGAGGAGGGCGACGACCAGGTCTTCCAGGACCAGGACCCCCAGGACCACCTCGCTTTCGGGGTTGGCGGCCCGGCGCAGGTCAACGATGAGCTTGACGATGACCGCGCTGGAGCTCGCGTAGACTACCCCGGCCAAGAGGGCCGCCCCCTTGAGGTCCAGCCCGGCGAGAAGCCCCAGGAGGAGGCCCAAAGGCAGGGCTAAGGCGTCAAAAAGCCCTGCCCTCAGGGCCTTCCCCGAAAGGCTCCTAAGGCGGTCGGGGCCGAACTCCAGGCCCACGGAGAAGAGGAGGAGCAAAAGCCCAAGGGAGGGCAAAGGCTCCAGCTCCTCCACGTTAAGCCTTTCCCCCACGAGGAGGCCCGTGAGGAGGTAGACGGGAAGGGGCGGGAAGCCATAGCGGTGGACCAGGGCTGCCCCCAGGGCCAGAAGCCCCGCGGCCAAGGTGAAGGCCTCCAGGGAAGGGTGCATCAGAGGTTCCTCTTAAAGGCCTCCACCGCCTCCCGGCTCCCCGCCACCACCAGGGTGTCCCCCACCTCCAGGACCACCCCGGGCCCGGGGTGGGGAAGGAGGGGGGCCCCGGGGCGGTCCACGGCCAGCACGTGCGCCCCAGGGGGCAGGGGGAGGTCCCCCACCCGCTTGCCCGCGAGCCTGGAACCGGGCAGGACCTTGATCCACTCAATGACCTTCTCGGAGAGCTTGCTCTGGGTGTCCCCCACCGCCTCGGGGTGGAAGAGGACGCCGGAAAGGATGGCCCCGATCTCCCGGGCCTCCTCGTCGGTGAGGTCTAGGGCCATAGCGGGCTCGTCCTCCTCCCCGGCCTCAAAGTACTGGACCTCCCGCTTCCCCGAGTGGTGGACCACGATGACCAAGCGGTCGCCGCTTTGCACGGTGATGGTGAACTTCCGGCCCACTCCGGGCAGGACCACTTCCTCTACCTTCATGCCCTCCTCCTTTCCGGGGGGAAGCGCACGGCCAGGGTGCGCCCGGCCACCATGGCCAGGATTCCCAGGCTCCAAAGAAAGAGATCCGTTCCGGAAATCCGCTCGGCAAAAAGCAAGAGGAGAAGCTCCCTGAGGGCCAGGGCGATGCCCACCTCCAGAAGCACCTCCAGGCGGACCCGCTCAAACTCAAAGTACTCCACGAAGACCCGGACGAGCTCCAGGACGATAACCAGGGAAAGGACGTTGGTGATAAGATCCTTGAGCCCCAGGCGCACCGTGGGCTCCGTGAGGGTGAGGCCGAGTTCCAAGAAGGTGCGCCCCACCCCCGCGAAGAGGCCCACCAAGAGGGCCACCACCACCAGGTTGAAGACAAGCCGCGTGGCCCCCCGGTAAAGGCTTAAAAACAGGTCCTGGGACATGCTAAATCAGGAGATTGAAGACCCGCTCGGCCCGCTCGTGGTGCTCCGTCCTCGGGTTCTTGAGGGCGGGGTCCAGCTCCTTGAGCACCCGGGCGTAGGCCACCACCAGGGCCCCGGCGAGCTCGGGAAGGAGGTTCCGCACGTCCTCGGCGACCTCGAGGTCCAAGGGGGGGAGGGCCGCCAGGGCGTCCAGCACGGGCTTGAGTTCCAAGGCGGTGTCCATGCGGCGGAACTCCTTTAGGGTCTCCTGGAGGCCCTTGGTGATGGGCAGGTCGGGCTCAAAGATGAGGTCCCTGCCGTTGTAGCGGGCGTTCCGCTCCGCCACCACCAGGAGGTCGTAGAGCTTGTTGCGCAGGAAGTCGGAGAGGCGCTTCAGGTCGTTCTTGTCCACGTCCAGCCCGGCGGCCAGCCGGAAGAGCTTCTCAAACTCGGCGATCTTCATCAACATAAACCCTCACCGTCCCCAGGTTATCTGATTCAGCATCTTTATGTCAAGAATATTGCCCCTGAAAGAATCAGGGGCCCGGCGGTAGCCGGGCCCCCGGGGCTATCCTTCCCGGATCGGGATCTTCACCGGAGGCTCCTCGAGGCGCTTTTCCCGCGGGATCTTTACCTCCAGCACCCCCTTGGCGAGCCTGGCCTCAATCCCCTCCTTCTTGGCGTCCTTGGGGAGGAGGTAGGCCCGGTAGATCCGGCCGTAGGCGATCTCGGCGAGGTGCTTGGTGCGCTTCTCCTCCCGCTTCTCCCCTTCTATGACCAGCTGGTCCCCTTCCAGGCGCACCTCGAGGTTCTCGGGGCCAAGCCCCGGCACCTCCACCCGGAGGAGGTAGTGGTCCTCGCGCTCCTCGAGCTCGGAGAGGGGCTCCAGCACCCCTCCTGGCTCCTGGAAGACCTTCTCCAGGGCCTCCTCCACGGCTTTGCGGAAGCGGGACCGGCCAAAGGGCCAAAGCTTCTCCAGCATGGCGCACCCCTAGCGCACGTTCCCCGTCTCCAGCTTCCTCGCCTGGAGGTCCAGGAGGCTGTACTCCCCTTCGGAGAGGTCGCCGGGCACCACCACCCAGCTCGCCCCCAGGGTCTCGTGCTTCTGGCCCTTCCCGGCCACCACCACCAGGAGGGGGTTATGGGTCTTGATGAGGTGGGCCACCTCGTGGGAGCCTCCCTCTCCTAGGCCTTTGTGGTGGGGCATGGTGTGGAAGAGGAAGATCTTGGGGTAGTCCTTGAGCTCCCAGAGGGCCTTCAGGTGGTACTCGGCCACCCAGGCGGGGTAGCGGAGGGCCTCCTTCTCCTCGGGCTCGCCTTCATCGGTGATCTCCCCGCCGATGCCCGCCACCAGATAGGGGCCTTTCCAGAAGGTGAAGGTCTCGTGGACGTTCCGCATCTCGGGGCGGACCAGCTCAACGTTGGCCGCCTCCCTGAGGTACTCCCAGATGGGAGCGTCCTGGGGTCCGGGGACGTAGGCCGTGGGCAGGTGGGCCTCCGAGAGCACGCGGAAGAAGGCGGCGTAGTCGCGGCTCCTCGCCGTCTTGGGCATGAGGTTCCCGATCAGGGCGATGGCGTCTGCCCCGGTGTCGGGAGCCACCTTGACGAACTTCTCCAGGGCCTCGAGGTCCCCCATGGGGTTGGAGGTGGCCAGGATGTAGCGCACCGTCCGGCGCATACCCCACCTCCTCAGCCTTCCACCTGCACCTGAATCCTCTTAGGCTTGGTGGCCTCGGCCTTGGGCACCTTTAGGTGCAAGACCCCGTGGCGGAAGCGGGCCTCCACCTTGGCGAGGTCGTAGGTGCTCGGGACGTTGAAGCTCCGGGCGAAGGTGCCGTAGGGGCCCTCGAGGCGGTGGTAGGCCACGCCCTCCTTCTTCTCAAAGGGCCTCTCGGCCTTCACCGCCAAGACGCCCTCCTCCGCCACCACCTCCACCTTCTCGGGCTCCACCCCGGGCAGGTAGACCAGGATGTGGAGCCCCTCCCCGTCCTCCAGGATGTCCACGGGCGGCGCGAACACCCTCGGCCCTTGCTGGGGGGCGGCGAAGGTGCGGGCCAGCCTTTCCTGAAGCTCCTCCAGCTCCTTGAAGGGATCAAACCGGATCATTCTGCCTCACCTCCTACCACCTCAAGAGCGCGGCCATGCCGCCGCGCTCAAGAAGCCTCCTTTCGGCCTCGCCGCGCACGAACTCCAGCCTGGCGGCGTACCCGGCGGCGAGCTCCGGCGCCACCAGGGCCAGGGGCTTGGCCTGGGGTTGGTCGCAAAGGCCTAAGGCCTCGGCCTCATCGGCGAAGTAAAGGCCCTCGCAGGCGTAGACGCCGCCTTCCAGGTTCCAGGGAAGGACCCAAAGCTCTACCCGGCCTTCCTGCAGGCGGGCCAGCACCTCGGGGCCGAAGGCGGCCTTGGGGTAGGCCTCCTCCAGCCTCTTTAGGAGCTTGACCTCCTCCCGGCGCTCCACCTCCTCCAAGACCGGCTCCAAGCGCTTCAGCACCTCGCCGGGGCTCGCCCCAGGGTGGGGCAGGGAGGGAAGCTCCGCCACCACCCGCTCCCTTAGGCGTCCGGGGAGGTGGGTGAGGAAGAGCTTGGTGTGCTCCTCGGGGCCCATGAGGACGAGGCGGGTGAAGCCCCTTTCTGCCCAGAGCTTTTCCAGGTCGTGGGCTAGGGCTTTGTAGAAGCGCCCCTCCCAGGCCTCGAGGCGCTTGGCGAAGAGGTCCTGCCCCGCCCCGCCCCGGGCGATGCCCCCAAGGTGGAAGCGGCGCCCTGGGGCGTCCAGGGAGAGGCGGCGCCAGGCCTCCGTGTCCAGGGCCAGGAAGGCGTCCTGGACCTCGGCGATCTCCCCCAGGAAGACCTCAAAGACCCGCCACCGCTCCCGGTCCACGTAGACCACGCCGTAGCGCTCGTACTCGTCCAGGGCGTAGACCAGGGGGAGGAGGAAGGGCTCGCCAAAGTGGGCCAAGACCCCGTCGGTGAGGAGGCGGCTTGCCCCTTCGTCCAGGAAGGTGGTCTTGAGGGCGCTCACCAGGGGTAGCTCCACCTGCAAGGGGTAAAGTTCCAGGCGGGCCTCGTCGGCGAAAAGGGCCAGGGTCTTGGCCTGGATGACCTCGTGCCTGAGAAGCTCCAACACCCTCTCCGCCAAGGCCTCGGGCACCCGGAGGGCCTTCATGGCGTCCTTGGCCCTAAGGGCGTAGGCCCGGCCCGCGTTTTCCGGCTTGGCCGGGTTCACGTCCAGGTAGAGGGAGAGGCTTGGGGTCTTCAGGCCTTCCAGGCTTTCCTTGATGCGGCGGATCTCCTCTTTGCCAATCATAGGCTACCTCCTAAAAGGGCGATGGCCTTGCGCACCGCTTCCTGGTTGAGCCTTTCCTCCTGGCCGAGCCGGGTGAAGAGGGCTTCCAGCTCGGGGTCGGGGAGGGTGCTCTCCAGGTAGTAGGCCCGGTCCAGCCCCTCCTCGGAGAGGAGGCGGAGGAGGCTTTCCCACCCCCTCTCCTCGGGCTTGGGGGCGGGGGGAAGGGAGGCCCCGAGGCGGCGGAGGGCCTCGGCCAGGGCCTCGGCGTGGGCCCGCTCCCGCTCGGCCACCTCCTTGAGGAGCTTCTTGAGGTGGGGGTAGGGAATGCCCTCCGCCGCCCTTTCCGCCCTGAGGGCGTCCAGGAGCTCGTCCTGGTAAGCTTTCTGCAGAACCTCCTCTACCCTCATGGCTTCCCCCTTTAGGCCACCAGACGCTCGGCGGTTTGGAAGGTGAGGCCCGTGGGCCCGGCCTCCACCACCACCCGGTCGCCTTCCTTGACCTCTCCCGCCAGAATCTTCTTGGCCAGGGGCGTCTCCAGCTCCCGCTGGATCACCCGCTTGAGGGGCCTCGCGCCGAAGACCGGGTCGTAGCCCCTTTCCGCCAGGAAGTCCTTGGCGGCCTCGGTGAGCTCCAGGGTGATGCGCTTCTCGGCGAGGCGCGCCCGGAGGTAAGAGAGCTGGATCTCCACGATCTCGCGGATCTGCTCCTTGGAGAGGGGCCGGAAGACCACGATCTCGTCCAGGCGGTTCAGGAACTCGGGGCGGAAGTGCTTCTGCAGGACCCCGAAGACCTCGTCCCGGATCCTTTCGTAGGGCCAGCCCTTCTGGATGCCTTCCAGGATGAGGGGGCTTCCCAGGTTGGAGGTGAGGATGATGACGGTGTTGCGGAAGTCCACGGTGCGCCCGTGGCTGTCGGTGAGGCGGCCGTCGTCCAGGATCTGGAGGAGGAGGTTGAAGACGTCGGGGTGGGCCTTCTCAATCTCGTCAAAGAGGATGACCGTGTAGGGCCTCCTCCGCACCGCCTCGGTGAGCTGGCCCCCCTCCTCGTAGCCCACGTAGCCGGGCGGGGCCCCGATGAGGCGGGAGACGGCGTGCTTCTCCATGTACTCCGTCATGTCAATGCGCACCATGGCCTCCTCGGTGTCAAAGAGGGTGGCGGCCAGGGTCTTGGCGAGCTCGGTCTTGCCCACCCCCGTGGGCCCGAGGAAGAGGAAGCTCCCGATGGGGCGGTTCGGGTCCTTGAGGCCGGCCCGGGCCCTCCGGATGGCGTCGGCCACCGCCCTTATGGCCTCCTCCTGCCCCACCACGCGCTTGTGGAGCTCCTCCTCGAGCCTAAGAAGCTTCTCCCTTTCCCCTTCCAGGAGCCTGGCCACGGGGATCCCGGTCCAGCGGGAGACGATCTCGGCGATGTCCTCCTCGGTGACCTCGAGGCGGACGAAGCGGGCGTTCTTCAGCCTCTCGGAGAGGGCCTCCACCTCGGCCTCCAGCCTGGGAAGTTCCCCGTAGCGGAGCTCCGCCGCCCGGTTCAGGTCGTACTGCCGCTCGGCGAGCTCAATCTCCCGCCTCACCTCGTCCAGGCGGTGCTGGGCCTCCCGGAGCTTCTTCAGGACCTCCCTTTCCGCCTCCCACTCGGCCCGGAGCTTGGCGATCTCCTCCGTGAGCTTGGCGATCTCCTCTTCAATGGCCTTGAGGCGCTCCTGGGAGTCGGGGTCCTTCTCCTTCTTGAGGGCTTCCCGCTCAATCTCCAGCTGGAGCTTCTTGCGCTCCAGGGCGTCAATCTCCTCGGGAGCGCTCTCCAGGGCCATCCTCAGGCGGGCCGCCGCCTCGTCCACGAGGTCAATGGCCTTGTCGGGGAGGCGCCTTTCGGGGATGTAGCGGTGGGAGAGGACCGCCGCCGCCACCAGGGCGGGGTCGGCGATGCGCACCCCGTGGTGCACCTCGTACTTCTCCTTGATGCCCCGGAGGATGGAGATGGTTTCCTCCACGCTGGGCTCGTCCACGTAGACGGGCTGGAAGCGCCGCTCCAGGGCGGGGTCTTTCTCAATCTCCCGGTACTCGTCCAGGGTGGTGGCCCCGATGAGCCTGAGCTCCCCGCGGGCCAAGGCGGGCTTCAGCATGTTGCCCGCGTCCACGGCGCCCTCGGCCTTGCCCGCCCCCACCACGGTGTGGAGCTCGTCAATGAAGAGGATGACCTCCCCTTGGCTCCCCACCACCTCCTGGATCACCGCCTTGAGGCGCTCCTCAAACTCGCCCCGGTACTTGGCCCCGGCGAGGAGGGAGCCCATCTGCAAGGAGACGATGCGCTTGCCCTTCAGGCCCTCGGGCACGTCCCCCTTGACGATGCGCTGGGCCAGCCCCTCCACGATGGCCGTCTTGCCCACGCCGGGCTCGCCGATGAGCACCGGGTTGTTCTTGGTGCGCCGGAGGAGGATCTGGATGGTGCGGCGGATCTCCTCGTCCCGGCCGATCACCGGGTCCAACTTGCCCTCGGCGGCGAGCTTGGTCAGGTCAATGCCGTACTGCTCCAAGGCGTTGTAGGTGCTTTCCGCGTGTTCGGTCTGCACGTTTTTCCCTCCTCTCAGTTCCCAAAGGGCCTTCTTTAGCGCTTCCAGGCTGGGTAGCCCAGGGGTGGCCTCCCCCAGGGCCAGCACCAGGGTGTCCACGGCCACGAAACGGTCCTTGAGCTCCTCCATGAGGGCTTCGGCCCGGTTCAGGGCCCCGGAAAGCCGGGGGGTGAGGTACTGGCCGGCCTCGGCCCCCTCCACCCTGGGCAGCCGGGCGAGCTCCTTTTCCTGGAGCTCCCTAAAGGCCTTGGGATCGGCCCCGGCCTTTTCCAGAAGGCGCCAGGCCAGGCTTCCCGGCTCCTTAAGGAGCACCCGCCACAGGTGGGGCAGGTCTATGGCCTGGTGCTTCATCTCCCGGGCCAGGACCTGGGCCTGGGCCAGGGTTTCCCGCGCGGCTTGGGTCCAGCGTTCCAGGTTCATGCCTTCCTGCCCTCCTTTGCTACTTCTAGCATATCCATTGATAACGCTGTTGTCAAGAGATATGAGTAGGAAAACTTGAGGCGCTGAGTCCGAAGGCGGAGAAGGGGAGCCGCTACCCTGATTGTAGGGGAAGCCGAAGAGGAAAGATGTCCCTAGCCGCTCTCCAGAATCTCCACCACCAAAGCCGCCCCGATGAGGTTGGCTCCCAGGTCCTTGCGGATGCGCTCCGCTTTGGCCATTCTCAGGAGGTCCTTCTCCCGGAAGTACCAGGTGCCCCCCACCTCCAAGGGCTCCACGAAGCCGATCTCCACGTAGGCCCGCACGGCCCCTAGGGAGAGGCCGTACTGGGGGAGGGCCTCGAGGGAAAGCCACTGGCTACGCGCGAGCATAGTAGGCCTCCGCGAGCTTCTTCCAAAGGGCCTCCTCCTCGGGGGTGAGGCGCTCGGGGATGGTGACCCGCACCTCGAGGTAGAGGTCCCCCCGGCCCCCGGGGCCGGGGAAGCCCTTGCCCCTAAGCCTCAGCTTCTTCCCCGCCTGGGTCCTGGGCGGGATGGTAACCTCCACCGGGCCCTCTAGGGTAGGGGCCCGCACCTTCCCCCCCACCACGGCGATGGGGGCGGGGACGTCCAGGGTGGCGTGGAGGTCCTGCCCTTCCAGGCGGAAGACGGGGTGGGGGAGGAGGCGCACGGTGAGGAGGAGGTCCCCCGGGGGCTCGCCACGCTCCCCCATCCCCGGCACCCGGATCACGCTCCCCTCCTGGACCCCAGGAGGGATGCGCACCGTGACCCGCCTTCCCCCCACCTCCAGGACCCGCTCCCCGCCGTGGAAGGCCTCCTCGAGGCTTAGGGGAAGCTCGGCCCTGAGGTCGCGGCCCCGGCGGGGGCCCGACCTGCGCCTGCCGAAGAGTCCGGCCCCGAAGAGCTCCTGGAAGAACTCGGAGAAGTCTTCCACCTCAAAGCCCGAGAAGTCGTACCCGCCAGGGGGTGGGGGCGGGGGCGGGGTGGTGGTGCCGTAGGTGTCGTAGACCCGCCGCTTCTCGGGGTCGGAGAGGACGGCGTAGGCCTCGTTGATCTCCTTGAACTTCTCCTCGGCCTCGGGGCTTTTGTTGACGTCGGGGTGGTACTGCCGGGCCAGGCGCTTGTAGGCCCGCTTGATCTCCTCTTGGGTGGCGTTTTTGGGCACCCCCAGGATGGCGTAGTAGTCCTTCATGGTTTACTCCAGCTCGGCCTCTTCCGGCTTGGCCTCCCCCACCGCCACCCGGGCCGGGCGCACCAGGGCCTCGCCCAGGCGGAAACCCCGCTGGAAGACCCGGGCCACCTTGCCGGGCTCGCCGGGGAGGAGGCCCACCGCCTCGTGGTACCTGGGGTCAAAGGCCTCCCCCTCCCCCGGCACCTCCTCCACCCCAAGGCCCGCCAGGGTGCGGAAGAAGCCGTCCCGGACCGCCTTCACCCCCTGGCGGATGCTCTCGGGGCTCGCCTCGGCGAACTCCAGAGCCCGGTCCAGGTCGTCAAGGACGGGAAGGAGCGCCCTCAAGGCCTTGAGCACGCCCTCCCGCTCCCGCGCCTTGAGCTCCCCCTCCACCCGCTTGCGGTAGTTGTCAAAGTCGGCGAGGAGGCGGAGGTACCTGTCCTTGAGGCCTCTAAGCTCCTCCTCCGCCGCCTTTAGGCGCTCCTCCAGGGCCTGGGCCTCCTGGCCCACGGCCTCTAGGTCCTTCTCCAGGGTGTTCTCGTGGTTCCGCTCCTCCATGGGCCCTCCCCAAAAGGGGCCCCACCCAAAGGGGCGGAGCCCCCTTCCCTCGCCTTACTCCGCGGGCTTGTAGTCGGCGTCGATCACGTCGCCCTGGCCCTTGCCGGAGGCCGCCCCCGAGCCCTCGTAGGCCTGGACCGCCCTGAGGAGCTCCTCGGTGGCCGCCTTGAGCTCGGGGTCGGGGGCGTCCCGCTCCACGAGCTCCTTGGCCTTGCGGATGGCCTCCTCCAGCCGGGCCTTGGCCTCGGGGGCCCCCTGCTTCTCCTGGAGAACCCGCTCCGCCTGGATGCGGGCCGAGTCCAGGGCGTTCTTGAGCTCGGCGTGCTCCTTGCGGCGGCGGTCCTCCTCGGCGTGGCGCTTCGCCTCCTCAATCATCCGCTGGATCTCCTCCTCGGAAAGGGTGGTGGTGTTCTGGATGGTGATGGAGGCCTCGCGCCCGGTGGACTTCTCCTTGGCGGTCACGTGGAGGATGCCGTTGGCGTCTATGTCAAAGCAGACCTCAATCTGGGGGACGCCTGCGGGCATGGGGGGGATGCCCTCGAGGCGGAAGCGGCCCAGGCTCTTGTTGTCCGCCGCCATGGGGCGCTCCCCCTGGAGGACGTGGATCTCCACGGCGGTCTGGTTGTGCTCGGCGGTGGTGAAGATCTCGCACTTGCGGGTGGGGATGGTGGTGTTCCTCGGGATGAGCACCGTCATCACCCCGCCCTTGGTCTCCACGCCCAGGGAGAGGGGGGTGACGTCCAGGAGGACCACGTCCCGCACCTCGCCCATGAGCACCCCGGCCTGGATGGCCGCCCCCATGGCCACCACCTCGTCGGGGTTCACCGAGCGGTTGGGTTCCTTGCCCAGAAGCTCCTTCACCACCCGCTGCACCGCGGGCACCCGGGTGGCCCCGCCCACCAGGATCACCTCGTCGATCTGGGCGGGGGTGAGGCCCGCGTCCTTTAGGGCCTGCTCCACCGGGCCCCTTAGGCGCTTCAAGAGGGGCTCAATGAGCTCCTCAAACCTGGCCCGGGTGAGCTTCTTCTCCAGGTGGAGGGGGGTCTTGCTCGCCGGGTCCAAAGCGATGAAGGGGAGGCTGATGGTGGTCTCCAGGGTGCTGGAGAGCTCAATCTTGGCCTTCTCCGCCGCCTCAATGAGGCGCTGGAGGGCCTGGCGGTCGGCCTTGAGGTCCACCCCGTACTCCCGCTTGAACTCCTCGGCGAGCCAGTTGACGATGGCGTGGTCCATATCCGACCCGCCCAGGTGGGTGTCCCCGGAGGTGGCCTTCACCTCAAAGACCCCTTCGCCGATCTCCAGGATGGTGACGTCAAAGGTCCCGCCTCCCAGGTCAAAGACCAGGACGGTCTCGTTCCCCTTCTTGTCCAGGCCGTAGGCCAAAGCGGCGGCGGTGGGCTCGTTGATGATGCGCAAGACCTCGAGCCCCGCGATCCTCCCGGCGTTGGCCGTGGCCTCCCGCTGGGCGTTGTTGAAGTAGGCGGGCACGGTGATCACCGCCTTGGTGATCTTCTCCCCGAGCTTCTTGGAGGCGTCCTCCACCAGCTTGCGGAGGACCATGGCGCTGATCTCCTCGGGGGTGTAGAGCTTGCCCTTGACCTCCACCCTTACCCCCCCGTCGGGCCCGGGGACCACCTTGTAAGGCACCCGCTTGGCCTCCTCCTCTACCTCCTCAAAGCGGCGGCCGATGAAGCGCTTGATCTCAAAGATGGTCCCCTCGGGGTTCAGGACCGCCTGGCGCTTGGCCATGCGGCCCACCAAGGTCTCCCCGTCGCGGAAGGCCACCACGCTGGGGGTAACCCTTTCCCCTTCGGCGTTCTCCAAAACCACGGGCTTCCCGCCCTCCATGACGGCGATCACGCTGTTGGTGGTACCCAGGTCAATGCCCACTGCCTTGGCCATAACGCACCTCTCCCTTCTAGCGTAAGCGGTTCGGATTGTTCTTGTCAAGAGAGTTGAGCGCCATTGTATCATGGTGCCCCAGGCTACCCGGGCTTCCCTCTTTTCGTGTACCTTAGGGAAAGACATGTCCCGTTTGCCTTTGAACTTCCTGATCTTCCTCCTCGGCCTTCTCCTCCTGGCGTGGGCCTTCAGCCTGGCGGGAACCACGGGCGGCACCGGGGGTGGGGTGAACTACACCACCTTCCTCGAGGACCTCAAGGCGGGCCGGGTGAAGGAGGTGGTGGTGCGCTCGGGAGAGACCCGCATCCAGGGGACCCTGGTGGACGGCTCCACCTTCACCACCTACGCCGCAAGCCCCCCCGACAACGCCACCCTCGAGGCCTGGATGCAAAAGGGGGTGAGCGTGCGGGTGGAACCTCCTCAGGGGCAAAGCCCCCTGGGCTTCCTCTGGCCCCTCCTCCTGGTGGGCCTCCTCATCGGCGCCCTCTACTACTTCTCCCGCACGGGCCGGGCCGGGCCTTCGGACTCCGCCTTCAGCTTCACCAAGAGCCGGGCCCGGGTCCTCACCGAGGCCCCCAAGGTCACCTTCAAGGACGTGGCCGGGGCGGAGGAGGCCAAGGAGGAACTTAGGGAGATCGTGGAGTTCCTCAAAAACCCCGGCCGCTTCCACGAGATGGGGGCCAGGATCCCCAAGGGGGTCCTCCTGGTGGGGCCTCCGGGGGTGGGGAAGACCCACATCGCCCGGGCCGTGGCCGGGGAGGCCCGGGTGCCCTTCATCACCGCCTCGGGCTCCGACTTCGTGGAGATGTTCGTGGGGGTGGGGGCGGCGAGGGTCCGGGACCTCTTTGAGACCGCCAAGCGCCACGCCCCCTGCATCGTCTTCATAGACGAGATTGACGCCGTGGGAAGGAGACGGGGAAGCGGGGTGGGGGGCGGGAACGACGAGCGGGAGCAGACCCTAAACCAGCTCCTGGTGGAGATGGACGGCTTTGAGAAGGACTCCACTATCATTGTGATGGCCGCCACCAACCGCCCGGATGTGCTGGACCCCGCCCTCCTCCGCCCCGGGCGCTTTGACCGCCAGATCGCCATAGACGCCCCCGACGTCCGGGGCAGGGAGCAGATCCTGAGGATCCACGCCCGGGGGAAGCCCCTGGCCGAGGACGTGGACCTGGCCCTCCTCGCCAAGCGCACCCCGGGCTTCGTGGGGGCGGACCTGGAGAACCTCTTGAACGAGGCCGCCCTCCTCGCCGCCCGGGAGGGGCGGAAGAAGATCACCATGAAAGACCTCGAGGAGGCCGCCGACCGGGTGATGATGGGCCCGGCCAAGAAGAGCCTCGTCCTCACCCCCCGCGACCGCCGCATCACCGCCTACCACGAGGCGGGGCACGCCCTGGCGGCCCACTTCCTGGAGCACGCCGACGGGGTGCACAAGGTGACCATCGTGCCCCGGGGGAGAGCCTTAGGCTTCATGATGCCCAGGCGCGAGGACATGCTCCACTGGTCCAGGAAGCGGCTTCTGGACCAGATCGCCGTGGCCCTGGCGGGAAGGGCGGCGGAGGAGCTGGTCTTTGAGGACGTGACCACCGGGGCGGAGAACGACTTCCGCCAGGCCACGGAGCTCGCCCGCCGCATGATCACCGAGTGGGGCATGCACCCCGAGTTCGGCCCCGTGGCCTACGCCGTGCGCGAGGACACCTACTTGGGAGGCTACGACGTGCGCCAGTACTCCGAGGAGACGGCCAAGCGCATAGACGAGGCGGTGCGCCGCCTCATTGAGGAGCAGTACCAGAGGGTGAAGGCCCTTCTCACGGAGAAGCGGGAAGTCCTGGAGCGAGTGGCGGAGACCCTCCTGGAGCGGGAGACCCTGACCGCCGAGGAGTTCCAAAGGGTGGTGGAGGGCCTGCCCCTGGAGGAGCCCAAGGCCCCGGAGCCCAGGGAGGAAAGGGAGGCTCCCCGGGTGGTCCCCAAGGTCAAGCCCGGCGGGGCTTTGGGCGGGGTTTAGGCGCCATGAAGAGATAACCCGGGGAGGACTTCCTCCCCGGAGGAAGGGAATAGCTTACTTCTTGACCTTGTCCTTGAGGGCCTTGCCCGGCTTGAAGGCGGGGTACTGGGTGGCGGGGATCTTGATCTTCTCCTTGGTGCCGGGCTTCACGCCGGTGCGGGCCTTGCGCTTGCGCACCTCAAAGGTGCCGAAGCCGGTGAGCTGCACCTTGTTGCCCGCCGCCAGGGCCTCCTCCACCTTGCTCAGGAAGGCGTCCACCGCCGCCTTGACGTCTTTCTTCTTGAGGCCCGCAGCCGCGGCCACCTGGTCCACCAGATCCGCTTTGGTTACCGTCTTCTTTGCTGCCATTCTTTACCTCCTTTCCCTTTTCCCTTCCGGGCGGAATATATCACGCTTTAAGGTCCTCGCGCAATACCCCTGCCCATTTCTATACTTGTGTATAGCTATATGTGATAGCGGAAGCATTGACTCTAGCGGTAGCGAGGGGGGAGAAGTTCCCGTACCCGGGCCTCTATTTCCCGGGTGAGGTTTTCCAGCTCCTGGTGGGTGACCTTGCTTTTCCTTGGAACGGGGATGGGTTCCCCGTAGACCACCCGGATAGGGCGGCGGAGCCGGAAGAGCTTTTTCCCCACGGGCCAGGCCTCCTCCGTGCCGATGACCGCCACGGGCACCACCGAGGCGCCCGCGCGCAAGGCGATGGCCGCCACCCCGGTCTTAAAGGGCTGGAGCTTTCCGCTCCGGCTTCTCGTGCCCTCGGGGAAGATGCCGAAGGCCATGCCCTTTTCCAGGGCGCGGATGGCGCTTTTCACGGCGGAGAGGTCTCCTGTGCCCCGCTCCACGGGGATGGCGTAGAGGCGGGGAAGGAGCCAGGAGAGGAAGGGGAGCCGGAAGACATCCGCCCGGGCGAGGAAGCTCACCGGCCGCCGCACCCCTGCCCCTATCGCGATGGGGTCCAGGATGGAGAGGTGGTTGGCCGCCAGGATCACCGGGCCCACCTGGGGCACCCTTTCCGCGCCCTCCACCCGGTAGCCGAAAAGGAGGTGGAGGAGAAACCGGGCCAGGCGCCAGGCCGCCCGGTAGACGGGGTTGGGCTTCGTGGCCTCCACGCCCCTCAGTCTAAGGCCCGGAGGGCGCGGAGGGCTTCCAGGTGGGCGAGCCTCAGGGGCTCGGGAAGGCGGTAGCGGGTGGGAAGGCGCCTCACGAAGGCCAGGGCCTCCTCCAGCCCAGTTCGGTGTCCCGGGGAGACGTAGAGGGGTTTGGCCCCGGCTCGGCTCCGGTAGGCGTAGCCTATGGGCCTGCCATCCGGGGCGAGGAGGCGGACGGCGCTTCCCGCTTCACGAGGGAGAGGCCTCTCCAGGCGGCCAAAGAGGAGGCTTTTGGCCACGCCGATGCTGGGTAGGTCCAGGTGGACCCCCAGGTGGCTGGCGATGCCTAGGCCCCTAGGGTGGGCGATGCCCTGCCCGTCCACGAGGAGGGCCTCCGGGGCCTCGGGGAGGGCCTTCAGGGCCAGGAGGTAGGCGGGGGCCTCCCGGAAGGAGAGAAAGCCCGGGATGTAGGGGAAGAGCTCCGCCTCGGGGAGGAGGCCTTTCCCCACGAAGAGGGGCCCCCTTTCCAGGTGGTAAAGGACGGCCACGGCCAAGAGGGGCTTCCCCCGCTTGTGGGAGGCGTCCAGGGCGGCGATGCGTTTTACCCCCTCGAGGCTCCCCTCCACCCTCACCCGGGCGGCGAGGGCCTTCTGGAGCCTTGCCGCCTCCTCTAGGTTCCCGGGGCGGGGAAAGGGGGGGACTTCCACTAGCTCGCCTCCCGGAGCCTCTCCAGCACCTCCTGGTCCGAAGGGTCCACCCCGTAGAGGAGGGCGAGGTAGTAGGCGGTCCAGGCCAGGCGGTACCAGAGGGCCATGGCCTGGGCGAGGCGGCTCCCCTCCGGGGCGGGCACCTCGGCGAGGGCGTCCACCCGGGTCTCCAGGATCTCCTTGGCCAAGGAGGCGGCCTCCCCCCCTCCTAAGAGGACCGCCGCCAGGGAGTCCCCCTGCTCGTGGCGGGCCTCGAGGCCCGTGAGGAAGAACTCCAGGGCGCTATGGGGCGGGGTCAAGGAGAGGCTCTTGCCGATGCGGGCGAAGAGGCTTTGGGCGGCCCCCTCCAGGGGACGAAAGAAGGGGCTATAGAAGAGGGGAAGCCGTTCCAGGAGGGTGTAGGCCAGGAACTTGGCCGGGTTCTCCTCCAGGGGCACCTCGGGGGCGAGGCGCCGCCTTTCCCGGAGGAGGGCCTGGTCCACTTCCTCCAGGGCCTCCTCCCTCCCGGTGGCGAGGAGGAGGAAGCGGAGGTAGCGGTAGGGGCTTAAGGGGCTGGGGGCCAGGTAGACCTCTCCGCCCTCCCGGAAGCCCACCCGCACCACCCGCGCCCTTCCCGACTCCGCCAGGAGGCCCATGGCCGCGGCCTCCCCCAGGTCGTACCCCCCTTCCAGGAGGAAGAGGGTGCCCTCCTCCACCCACTCGGGGAGGGAGAGGAGCTGGGCGGCGAACCACCCCTCCCCGTAGGCCAGGACCCCGTGGGGGCCGGGGTAGGCTTCGGGGGGCACGGGGCCCGTGCCCACCAGGTCCCGAAGCTCCAAGGCCAGGCCCCGGCGGTCGGCCAGGTAGGTTTCCTCCCGGTCCAGGTCGCGCATACCCCTTATGCTAAACCCCGTGCGCCTCTTCGCGCCCAAACCCGTGGCCCGCATCTGGGGAGGAAGCGCCCTGGGCTTCGGCCCGGGGATCGGGGAGGTGTGGCTCTGCGAGGAGCCGCTTCTCGTGAAGCTCCTGGACCCGGCGGAGTGGCTTTCCGTCCAGGTGCACCCGCCCCACGCCTACGCCCTAAGGGTGGAGGGGAAGCCGGGCAAGTACGAGGCCTGGTACGTCCTCTCCTCGGGGGAGATCGTTTACGGCTTTGGCCAGCCCGTGGCCCGGGAGGAAGCGCTGAGGCGGGCGGAGGAGGGCCGCCTGGAGGAGGTCCTCCGGCGGGTGCGGGTGGAGCCCGGCCAGGTGGTCTACCTGCCCGCGGGGGTGGTGCACGCCCTGGGCCCGGGCACCCGGGTCTACGAGGTCCAAACCCCCTCGGACCTCACCTACCGCCTCTACGACTACGGCAGGCCCCGGGAGCTCCACCTGGAGAAGGCCCTGGAGGTGGCCCTCCTGGAGCCCACCCCTCTTCCCGAGGCGAGGCCCGAGCCCGTGGAGGGAGGGGAGAGGCTCCTTTCCACCCCCTACTTCTGCCTCTACCGCTATCCCCTAAAGGGGCGGCTTGCCCTGAGGCCGGAGGCTCCCCTGATCCTCACCCTCCTAGAGGGGGAGGCTCGCCTAGGGGAGAGGGTTTTGCGGCCCTTCGCCACCTTTCTTCTGGAGGCCAAAGAGGAGGCCCTCCTGGAAGGGGAAGGGCTCGTCCTGGGGGCTAGCCCAAGAGGCGCCTGAGGAGGGCCTCTACCCTGGGGGAAGGTTTTTCGCCAAGCTCCTCCCAGAGCCGCTTCCGGTAGCGCTCCAGGTGGGCTTGGGCCCGGGCCCGCTGCCCCCGGGCCAGGCACCCCTCCACCAGGGGGAGGAGGGCCTCCTCGTCCAGGGGGTCCAGCTCCAGGAGCCGCTCCAGATAGCGCGCCTCCCCGCCCTTGAGGAGAAGGGCCCGCACCCGGTGGAAGACCTCCTCCCGCTTCCGGTCCAGGAGGGGGTGGTCCAGACCGGGGAAGAGGGGCTCTTGGTAAAGGGCGTAGACCCTCTCTGCGTCCCCCTGCTTTAGGGCCTCCTCCAGGGCGTGGAGGTCGCAGTCCACCCGCCTCAGGCCTTCCTCGCCCAAGTAGGTGGGGACACCCCAGGGCTCGAGGGCCTTCCTGAGACGGTTCAGCCAGACGTAGAGGTTGTTCAGGGCGGCCTCCTCGGAGAGGTCGGGCCAGAGGGCGAAGGCCACCTCCTTCCGGGGAAGCCCCAGGAGGAGGAGGGCGAAGACCGCCTGCTCCTTGCCCTTGAGCTCCACCCCGCCCAAGGGGTTCCTCACCCGGAAGGTTCCCAGGACCTCTACCTGGAGAGGGGGGATTTCGGCGAGCCTCAGGGCCACGGCCTCCTTCCAGCCGCTCCTCAGGACCTCCCCCAGGGGGTAGGCCCGGGCGAGCTCCGGGCGCTTCCGGGGGAGGAGCCCTAGGGGGACGAGGCCCGGGAGGACCCGCTCCTTGGCGTCGGTTAGGGAGAGGAGGGCCTCGAGGTCTTCCTCCTCCCGAAGGAGGCGGTAGCGGGCGGCGTGCCAGTGGAGGCGCTCCTCCCGCTCCTCGGGGTAGGGAGGGAGGAGGGCGGGGTCCTCGAGGAGGAGGGCCCGGGCGAGGGCGGGGAGGAAGCCCTGGAGGCCCTGGAGGAGGCCCGGGTCCCGGCGGAGCCCGGCGAGGAGGGCCCGCCCCCGCGCCACCAGGTAGGGGTTCTCCAAGAGCTCCGCCTGGGCCACCAGGCGGGAAAGCCCTTCGGCGTCTTCCTCCAGGTGGGCGAGGAGCATCCGGGCCTCGAGGGCGGCCAGGGGGTGGCCCTCGGCCTCCTGGGCCCTTTTCAGGTGCTCCCGGGCCTTCTCCCTCTCCCCGAGGAGGAGGTAGAGCCGCCCCAGGTCCCGGAGGTGCCCCGCCAGGTTGGCGGGCCCGAGGGGCCCGAGGCGTTCCACCGCCTCCTCCAAGGCGGCGATCCGCCCGAGGAGGCTTCCTTCCCGCTCAAAGCGAAGGAAGGCCAGGTTGGTGAGGGGGGCGAGGCGGTAGGGGCTTTCCAAGGGAAGCCGCCTCAAGGCCTCCTCCAAGAGGGCCTCGGCTTCCAGGAGCCTCCCCTCCTCGTAGGGGACCCGGGCTGCGTCGTTGAGGAAGCGGCCCGCGAGCTCGGGGGGGACGCGGTCCAAGAGGGCCAGGCCCCGTTCCAGGTGGGCCCGGGCCGCCCCCAGGTCCTGGCCCAGAAGGGGGTCGGCCAGGTAGTAGGCCAGGTGGCCGGAGGCCGTGAGGGCCACGCCGGGGTCCGGGGATGCGGCCAGGGCCTCGAGGAGGGCGAACCCCTCCCGCCTCCCCACCTGGAGCAACGCCTCCCCCAGGCGGAGCCGGGCCCGGGGGCCGCCCCGGCGCAACACGCCCTCCCAGGCCACGAGCCTCTCCGCGGGGATGGGGAGGGGGATGGGCCTCTCCACGAGCTCAAGGAGCTCCTCCTCGAGCCCCGCCCCGAAGAGGGCCTCGGCCAGGAGCTCCGGGGGAAGCCGGCCCTCGGCCCCCCGCACCGCCTCCCGGACCTCCTCCCCCAGGGTCCTGAGGGCCATCCCCCGGAGGAGGGGGTGGAGGCGGTAGCCCGCGGGAACCCGCTGGAGGAGGCCCTTCCGGAAGAGGCCCTCCGTGACGGGGAGGGCGTGAGCGGAGGGGAGAAGGGGCAGGGCGGCGAGGAGGAGGCCTTCCCGGAACTCCTCCCCGGAGAGGCTTTCCCGCAGGCCCTGGAGGAGGGCCTCGGGCTCGGGGGACCTTCCGGTGAAGGCGGAGAGGAAGAGAGGCAGGGCCCAGCCCCCCGTGGCCCGGTGGGCCTCCCGCCACCCCTCCCGCCCCCCGAAGAGGGCCTCCGCCTCCTCCTCGGTGAAGGCGAGGTCTGGGGCCTGGAGGTGGACGAGCCTTCCCTCGGCGAGGAGCTTGGGGAGCTCGGGGTAGGGGAGGGGTTTGCGGCTCGCCAGGACCAAGAGGCAAGGTAGGGTGCGGAGGAGGGGGGAGAGGGCCTCCTCCCCGGTGAGGTCCTCGAGGACCACGAGGGAGGGCGCCTCCCCTAAAGCGGCCACCACCGCGTTCCAGGGGGCCTCCCGGGGAAGGCCCAGGGCCTCGGCCAGAAGGGCCCTCGGCTCCCCCAAAAGGGCGCTCGCCCAGAGGGCGCGGAGGCCAAGCCTGGCGGCGAGCTGACCGGCCAGGACGCTTTTGCCGAAGCCCGCCGGGGCCTCGAGCCAGACGCAAAAGCCCGGCTCCTCGGGGAGGAGGTCTAAAAGCCTTTTCCTCTCCAGGTAGACCGGGCTTGACCAGGCCAGGGCCATGCTTGGCTTCTATTCTAGCCAAGGTCCGCCCTTGACCAGACCCCCTCCCCGCCCCGAGACTATGAAGTCATGGACCGGCCTTTTCTGGACCTCCCTCCCTGCGGCCCTCTGCGGGGGGTCTTGCGGGTTCCCGGGGACAAGTCCGTCACCCACCGGGGCCTCATGCTCTTGGCCTTGGCCGAGGGGGAGGGGAGGCTCCTTTACCCCTTGAAGGCGGGGGACACCCTCTCCACGGCCCGGGTCCTTCGGGCCCTCGGGGCGGAGATCGTAGAGGAGGGTCCCCACTTCCTCGTGCGGGGGCGGGGCCTCCGCCTGGAGGAGCCGGAGGACGTCCTGGACTGCGGCAACGCCGGGACCCTCATCCGCCTCCTCCTGGGCCTTCTCGCCGGGCAGGAGGGGCTTTTCGCCGTGCTCACCGGGGACGCCTCCTTGCGCCGGAGGCCCATGGGGAGGGTGGTGGAGCCCCTTCGGGCCATGGGGGCGAGGGTGGACGGGCGGGAGAGGGGGGAGAAGGCGCCCCTTGCGGTGCGGGGCCAAGCCCTGAGGGGCATCCGCTATTCCCTTCCCGTCCCCAGCGCCCAGGTGAAGAGCGCCCTCCTCCTCGCCGGCCTCTTCGCCGAAGGGATGACGGAGGTGGAGGAACCCCTACCCACCCGGGACCACACGGAAAGGCTCTTCCGCCACTTCGGCCTGCCCCTTTGGGTGGAGGAAAACCGCATCCGCACCCAAAGGACCGGTCCCTTTCCCGCCAAGGACCTGGTGGTGCCCGGGGACTTCTCCTCGGCGGCCTTCTTTTTGGTGGCGGCCCTCCTTGCCCCGGGCTCGGAGGTGGTGGTGGAGGGGGTGGGCCTCAACCCCACCCGAACCGGCCTCCTCCGGGTCCTCAGGTCCATGGGGGCCGACCTGGAGTGGCAGGTGCTGGAGGGGGAGGCGGGGGAGCCCGTGGGGTGGGTGCGGGCCCGGTATAGCCCCTTAAAGGGGGTTTCCGTGGACCCTTCCCTCATCCCCCTCATGGTGGACGAGGTGCCCATCCTGGCCGCCGCCGCCGCCTGGGCGGAAGGGGAGACCCATATCCCGGGCCTGTCCGAGCTCCGGGTGAAGGAGTCGGACCGCCTTTCGGCCATCGCCAGGAACCTCCGGGCCCTCGGGGTGGAGGTGGAGGAGGGCCCGGACTGGCTCAGGATCCGGGGCGGGGGGGTGCGGCCCGGGGAGGTGGAGCCCTTCCACGACCACCGCATCGCCATGGCCTTCGCCGTGGCGGGCCTGCCCGTGGGGGTTAGGGTCTGGGATCCGGAGTGGGCCGAGATCTCCTACCCCGGCTTCTTCCAGGACCTGAAGGGGCTATGCGCGGCATCGTGACCATAGACGGACCCTCGGCCTCCGGGAAGAGCTCCGCGGCCCGGCGGGTGGCCGAGGCCCTGGGGGTGCCCTACCTCTCCAGCGGCCTCCTCTACCGGGCGGCCGCCTTCCTCGCCCTGAGGGCCGGGGTGGACCCGGGGGACGAGGCGGGGCTTTTGGGACTTCTCCAGGGGTTTCGGGTGCGCCTGGTGCCGGGGAAGGAGAACCGGGTCTTGGCCGACGGGGAGGACCTTACGCCAAGCCTCCACACCCTCGAGGTGGACCGCGTGGTCTCGGAGGTGGCCCGGCTTCCGGGGGTGCGGGCCTGGGTGAACGAGCGGCTTAAGGAGGTGCCCCCGCCCTTCGTGGCCGAGGGCCGGGACATGGGCACGGCGGTTTTTCCCGAGGCCCCTCACAAGTTCTACCTCACCGCTCGGCCGGAGGTGCGGGCCAAGAGGCGGGCCAAGGAGCGGCCTCAGGCCTACGAGGCCATCCTTCAGGACCTCCTTAGGAGGGACGAGAAGGACAAGGCCCAAAGCGCCCCCGCCCCCGATGCCCTTCTTCTGGACACCAGCGACCTTACCCTGGAGGAGGTGGTGGCCTGGATTCTGGAGCGCGTGAGGGACTAGCCATGGTGCCCGGGGCGAAGGCGAGACCCGTCCAGGAGTTCTTGAACCTGGTCCTCTACCGCCCCCTGGCCCACTTGGTGGTGCGCCTCCTCCTCCCCACCCCCGTGAGGCCCCACCACCTGGTCCTCTTTCACACCTTCTTGGTCCTCCTTGCCGCCTGGCTCGTCCTTAGGGAAGAGGACCTGCTTGCGGCCCTCCTCTTGCAGGTCAAGACCGTGCTGGACAACGCCGACGGGCAGCTTGCCCGCCTGAGAGGGGAGGTCACGGAGCTCGGGCGGTACCTGGACACGGAGCTGGACTTCCTGGGCAACCTCTGCCTCTTCCTGGCCCTCGGGGGGAGGACGGGGGAGTGGGGAAAGGCCCTCCTGGCCTTTCTGGTCTTCACCTTCGTCCAGTCCTACGACTTTAACCTGGAAAGGCTCTACCGAAGGGCCCGGGGCCTCCCAGAGCCCGAGGGGGCCCAGGACCCCGAGACCCCCCTCCTCGCCCTCTTAAGGGGGGCCTACCGCCTCCTCTTCCTGCCCCAGGACCGGGGCATCGCCGCCCTGGAGGCGGGCTTGGCGGGCCGGCTTGGCCTGGACCCCCGCCGCTTTTGGGACGAGGGGACCCTGGCGGGGGTGGTCAACCTGGGCCTCACCACCCAGCTCTTCTTCCTAGGAGTGTTTCTCGTCTTCCGCCAGCCTGGCGCCTACCTCACCTTCGTCCTCCTCCAAGGCGGGTATCTTGGCCTTTGGTACCTATGGAGGATCGCCCGCAGTATCCCATCCCCACGGTAGGGGCCTTGGTGGAGAAGGAAGGCCTTGTGCTCTTGGTGCGCACGGCCAAGTGGCGGGGGCTTTGGGGGGTGCCCGGGGGGAAGGTGGAGTGGGGAGAGGCCCTGGAGGAGGCCCTGAGGCGGGAGTTCAGCGAGGAGGTGGGCCTCGCCCTTTCCCGCATCCGCTTCGCCCTTTTGCAGGAGGCCATCTTCAGCCCCGAGTTTTACAGGCCCACCCACATGCTCCTCTTCAACTACTTCGCCCGGGCGGAAGGGGAGGTGCGCCCGAACGAGGAGATCCTGGAGTGGGCCTGGGTGGAGCCCGAGGCGGGGCTCGCCTACCCCTTGAACGCCTTCACCCGGGCCCTTCTGGAGCGCTACCTGGAGGAAGGATGAGGACCGCTTTGGTGACGGGAAGCGCCAAGGGCATCGGGAGGGCCATCCTCCTCGCCCTCGCCCGGGAGGGCTACGCCGTGGCCGTCCACTACCGCACCTCCGAGGGCCTGGCCGAGGCCACCCGGAAGGAGGCGGAGGCCCTCGGGGTGAGGGCCATCAAGGTCCAGGCCGACCTCACCCGGGAAGAGGAGGTGGCCCATTTGGTGGAAGAGGTGCGCTACCACTTAGGGGGCGTGGGCGTTTTGGTGAACAACGTGGGGGACTACCTCTACAAGCCCATAGAGGAGGTGAGCCTGGAGGAGTGGCGCTGGATCCTGGACACCAACCTCACCGCCACCTTCCTCCTCACCCAGAAGGTCCTCCCCCTCATGGTGGAGCAGGGCTATGGCCGCATCGTGAACCTGGGCTACGCCGGGGCGGGCAACCTCCTCGCCCGGACCCACATCACCCCCTACGCCATCGCCAAGACCGGGGTGATCCTCTACACCAAGGCCATCGCCAAGCGCTTCGCCCAAGCGGGCATCACCGCCAACGTGGTGGCCCCCGGGGTGGCGGAGAACTCGGTTTCCAAGCCCCTTCACGAGATCCCCATGGGGCGGCTCGCCCTTCTTGAGGAGATCGCCCAGGCGGTGCTCTTCTTCGTGCGCGAGCCCTACCTCACGGGCCAGGTGCTGGAGGTGGCGGGGGGGTGGAACCTTTAGCCCATCATGATGTGCTAAACTGTGTCCATGGGCCGGAACCTTACCCTGAGGCTTCCTGAGGACCTAGTACGCCGAGCCCGGGAGGAGGCGCTGCGCCGGGGGAAGAGCCTAAACGCCTTTGTGGAGGCCCTTTTGCGGGAGGCCGTGGGAGAGGAAGAGGGTGAGGCCTTCGCCCGTCAACTCTCTTGGATGCGTAGGGGACTTTACCGTACCGGGGGTGGAGCCTTGCCTTCCCGGGAGGAGCGGCATGCCCGTGGGGCTTGAGTTCGTGGATACCAACGTCTTGGTCTACGCCTACGATCTTTCCTCTCCGGAGAAAAGGACACGGGCCATCGCCCTTCTGGAGCCCCTTCTTTTGCAGAGAAGGCTAGCCCTCTCTTTGCAGGTGCTCCAGGAGTTCTACGTGGTGGTGACCCGCAAACTCCCAGAGCCTTTAGATGGGGAAACTGCCAGGCAGATCCTGGGAGATCTGGGGAAAGCCCGCCTGCACCTACCGACCTTGGAGGATGTCCTCTCCGCCTCCCTCCTCTCGGAGCGCTACCGCCTTTCCTTCTGGGACGCCATGGTCCTGCAAAGCGCGAAGGCTTTGGGGGCCAAGGTGGTGTGGAGCGAGGACCTCCACCCTGCTTCCTACGGGGGGGTGCGGGTAAAGAACCCTTTTGCGTGATACCTTAGCTTCGTGGACGGAAACGCCCCTGAACCCCAGTACTGGGACAAGATGCGCCTGGTGGCCGAGGTCTTGAAGGCGGTGGAGGGCCCCGTTTATATCGCCACCCACGTGGACCCGGACGGGGACGCCATCGGAAGCTCCTTGGGGCTTTATAGGGCCCTCAAGGCCCTGGGCAAGGAGGCCTACTGGGTGGCCGAGCCCCCGAGGTTCCTCCGCTTCCTCCCCAAGGAGGAGGAGTACTCCGACCCCGTGGATAAGCTCCCTCCGGGGGCCACCCTGGTGGCCCTGGACAGCGCCGAGCCTTCCCGGGTCGTGGGGGTCCCCGTGGAGGGCTTCGTCATCAACATTGACCACCACGGCACCAACCCCCGCTTCGGCCACCTCGCCGTGGTGGACCCCTCCAAGGCGGCCACCGCCCAGATGGTGAAGGACCTCATTGACCTTTTGGGCGTGGGGTGGACGGCGGAGATCGCCACCCCCGTCCTCACGGGCATCCTCACCGACACCGGCAACTTCCGCTTCGCCAACACCACGCCCGAGGTTCTTCGGGTGGCGGCGGAGCTTTTGGGCTATGGGGTGAAGCTCGCCGAGCTCACCGACCGCCTCCAGTTCCGCCCCCCTTCCTACTTCCGCCTCATGGGGCAGGTGCTCTCCACCGTGGCCTTCCACTTCGGGGGGCTCCTCGTCACCGCCCACCTCCCCGAGGACGCCAAGCGGGAAGAGGAGGACTCCGACGACTTCGTGGGCCTCATCCGCTACGTGGAGGGGAGCGTGGTCTCGGTCTTCCTCCGCAAGCGGGAAGAGGGGGTGAAGGTCTCCATCCGCTCCCGGGGCGGGGTTTCGGCCCAGAACATTGCCCTGAGGCTCGGGGGCGGGGGGCACGTGCCCGCCGCCGGGGCTACCCTGAAGGGGGTGGACCTGGACCGGGCCTACGAGGTGGTCCTCGAGGCCGTCCGGGAGGAGCTCACGCGGGCGGGGTACCTCTAGGCCCCGTACTTGAGGAGCTTCCCCGCGTGGGCGAGGAGGAGGGGCATGAGCTCCACCCCCCGGAGGTGGCCGAGGCTTCCCCTTAGGGCCTCCCCTTCCGTGAAGCGCCTCGCCCCGTCGGCCCGCAGGTAGGGGGCCTTCAGGAGGAGGGGCACGGGGTGCCAGGAGTGGGCCTTGAGGAGGGCGGGGGTGGAGTGGTCCCCCGTGATGGCGAGGACGTCCGGGCCCAGGGCCAGGATCTCGGGGAGGAGGGCGTCAAAGAGCTCAATCTTCTCCACCTTCCCCCAGAAGTTCCCGTCCTCCCCCATGGCGTCCGTCTTCTTCACGTGGAAGTAGAAGAAGTCGTACCGGTCCCAGTTCTCCCTCAGGGCCTCGAGCTTCCCCTCCAGGGCGTCCCCCTCCCCCTCCACGGGGAGGACCTCCATGCCCACCAGGCTGGCCAGGCCCTTGTACATGGGGTAGCTGGCGATGGCGGCGGGGGTAAGCCCGTAGACCTCCCCCATCCTGGGGAAGCTCGGTTTCTTGGAGGCTCCCCGGAAGAGGGCCCCGTTCATCCGGGGCTCGTCCTTGAGGACCTCCTGGATCCTCTGCGAAAGCAGGTTGACGATACGGGCCGTCTTCTCCGAGGCCGGGTTTAGGGCCTGGGCCCTTAGGGGGGGTAGGCCCGGCTTCTGGGGGTCGGTGTCCGTCACCTTGTCCTCTAGCCCTTCCCCCCTGAGGATCACCAGGAAGCGGTGCTCGCTTTCGGTGTAGAAGTGGACCTCCACGTCCTCTAGGCGGGGGATGGCCTCCTTGAGCCTGGCGACGACCCTTTGGTTCTCCTCGGTGCTGGGCCTTCCCGCCCTCCGGTCCACCACCTTGCCCTCGGCGAGGGTGGCGAAGTTCCCCCTTAAGGCCACGTCCCCCTCCCGGAAGTCGGCCCCGAGGCCCAAGGCGGAAAGCGCCCCCCGGCCCACCACGTAGCGGAAGGGGTCGTAGCCGAAGAGGGCCAGGTGGCCGGGGCCGGAGCCGGGAGCGAGGCCGGGGTAAACCGGGGTGAGGAGGCCTAAGGCGCTCCCCTCCGCCAGGCGGTCTAGGTTTGGGGTCTTGGCGGCCTCGAGCTCCGTGGGGCCCCCCGGCTCCAGGGGAAGCCCCCCCACGCCGTCTAAGACGATGAGGAGGATCTTGCTCGGGGTCTTCTGGGCGAGCTCCTCGAGGACGGGGAAGAGGTCCATGGGGCCATTTTACTGGGGTAAGATGGGCGGGTATGGCGAAGGAGAAGGGCCTAACCCCCCAGAGCCAGGACTTCAGCGAGTGGTACCTCGAGGTCATCCAAAAGGCCGAGCTCGCCGACTACGGGCCCGTGCGGGGGACCATCGTGGTCCGCCCCTACGGGTACGCCCTTTGGGAGAACATCCAGGGGGTTCTGGACCGCATGTTCAAGGAAACCGGCCACCAGAACGCCTACTTCCCCCTCTTCATCCCCATGAGCTTCCTCAAGAAGGAGGCCGAGCACGTGGAGGGCTTCTCCCCCGAGCTCGCCGTGGTCACCCACGCCGGGGGCGAAGAGTTGGAGGAGCCCCTGGCGGTGCGGCCCACCTCGGAGACGGTCATCGGCTACATGTGGTCCAAGTGGATCAAGAGCTACCGCGACCTGCCCCAGCTCCTCAACCAGTGGGGGAACGTGGTGCGCTGGGAGATGCGCACGAGGCCCTTCCTCCGCACGAGCGAGTTCCTCTGGCAGGAGGGGCACACCGCCCACGCCACCCGCGAGGAGGCGGAAGAGGAGGTGCGGCGGATGCTCTCCATCTACGCCAAGCTCGCCCGGGAGTACGCCGCCATCCCCGTGATTGAGGGCATGAAGACCGAGAAGGAGAAGTTCGCGGGGGCGGTCTACACCACCACCATTGAGGCCATGATGAAAGACGGCAAGGCCCTCCAGGCGGGCACGAGCCACTACCTGGGGGAGAACTTCGCCCGGGCCTTTGACATCAAGTTCCAGGACAAGGACCTCCAGGTGAAGTACGTGCACACCACGAGCTGGGGCCTCTCCTGGCGCTTCATCGGGGCCATCATCATGACCCACGGGGACGACCGGGGCCTTATTTTGCCCCCACGCCTCGCCCCCATCCAGGTGGTCATCGTCCCCATCTACAAGGAGGAAAGCCGCGAGCGGGTTCTGGAGGCCGCCTGGGGCCTCCGCCAGGCCCTTCTTGCCCAGGGCCTCCGGGTCCACCTGGACGACCGGGACCAGCACACCCCGGGCTACAAGTTCCACGAGTGGGAGCTCAAGGGGGTGCCCTTCCGCGTGGAGCTCGGGCCCAAGGACCTGGAAGGGGGCCAGGCGGTGCTGGCGAGCCGCCTCGGGGGCAAGGAGACCCTGCCCCTCGCCGCCCTCCCCGAGGTGTTGCCCCAAAAGCTTGACGCCTTCCACGAGGAGCTCTACCAAAGGGCCCTCGCCTTCCGGGAGGCCCACACCCGCAAGGTGGACACCTACGAGGCCTTCAAGGAGGCGGTGCAGGAGGGGTTCGCCCTGGCCTTCCACTGCGGGGACAAGGCCTGCGAGCGGCGCATCCAGGAGGAGACCACCGCCACCACCCGCTGCGTGCCCTTTGAGGCCGAGCCCGAAGAGGGCCCTTGCGTCCGTTGCGGCAGGCCCTCCGCCTACGGCAAGCGGGTGGTCTTCGCCAAGGCCTACTAGGCCATGCCCCGGGTCCTGGGCCGCAGGATCTACTGGCGCTGGTACGGGGAGGTCCTCCTTTCCGGGGGGGTCCTCCTCAGGATGTCGGGGGACGCCGCCAAGTGGCTGAGGCCGGGGGAGCGGGTGAGGCTTCGCACCGAGTTCAAGAAGCCCGTCCTCGGCTTTGAGGAGTACGCCCTCGAGGCCGCCTTCCCCCTCTGGCCCCCCTTCGCCAAGACCCTGGAGCACGTTCGGGAAAGCCCCTTGGGGGGCGAGGCCTACCGCTACCGCCTTAGGGCGCGGGAGGCCACCTACGAGGGGGATTACGAGGCCATCGCCGAGCTGGAGCAGTTCCACTACGCCTCGGAGAAGGAGGTGGTGGCCCTCTGGGTCTGCACCCGGTGCCGCAAGACCCTTCCCGCCAACGCCAAGCCCCTCTGCGACTGCGGCGGGGAGGCCAGGCTCAAGGAGATCCGGGGCTCCACTCCGGCAAGCCGCTTCCTGGTGCTGGAGCTCGTGGAGCGCCTCCCCTTTGAGCCCCGGATCCTCGGCTACCTGCGCCTAGACCCCCCCATCCCCCGCATGCACCGGAGGACCCCTGGGGGCGTGGAGCGGGACATCCGGGAAAAGATCTTCCCCCGGGACTGGTTCCACCCCACCTACGAGGGCGGGGCGGACTGGGAGAAGGCCTTAGACCGGGTGGAGACGGCCGCCGCCCGCATCGCCCGGGTGGTGGTCCACCCCGACTACCGCTCCGAGGGCTTCGGGGCGCTTCTCGTGCGGGTGGCCCTGGAGTGGGCGAGGGAGCGGGGGGCCCCCGAGGGGAGGCGGGAGAAGCACCTCGTCTACACCATCGCCCAGATGGCCCGCTACCACCCCTTTTTTGAGAAGGTGGGCTTCCGCTACCTCTTTGACACCGCCTCGGGAAGGCCCGTCCTCTTCTACCCCCTCACGGAGGAGGCCGAGGCCTACCTGGAGCGCTTCCTCCAGGAAGACCCCTACGCCCGTGCCCACGGGGGGCGGCTCTATAGGCCCCGGTTCGGGCGGGTTTCGGGGCTAAAGGGCCCCATCCGCCTTGCCGGGGTCCACAAGGCCTACCGGAGCCACCTGGACCTTTCGGGGCTTTCCGAGGAGGTGCGGGAGGCCCTCCTCGCCTTCGGGGTGAAGGCGAGGCGGTTGGAGCGGGCGGTCCTCAAGGGCGTGGACCTGGAGATCCCCCCGGGAAGCCTCGTGGTCCTGGCCGGGGCGAGCGGGGCGGGGAAGACCACCCTTCTATGCCTCCTCCTGGGGGAGGCCCCGGACCTCGGGGAGGTGGCGGCCCCTCCGGGAAGGCGGGTGGCCTACATCCCCGGGGAGGTGGAGGTGGACCTGGGGGAGGCGCCCATCCTCGAGGCCGTCTACCGGAGGCTAGGGGACGTGGGGGCGGCCATAGAGGTGCTGAACCGGGTGGGGCTTTCCGACGCCGTGCTCTACCGGGCAAGGCCCAAAGAGCTTTCCACCGGGCAGAGGGAGCGCTTCCGCTTAGCCCTCCTCCTCGCCGAGCGCCCCGACCTTCTCCTCCTTGACGAGTTCGCCGCCCACCTGGACGTGCCCACGGCGAGGCGGGTGGCCCTGGGGCTGGGGAAGCTCTGCCGGGAGGCGGGGATCACCCTGGTGGCCGCCACCCACCGGCCCGAGGTGGTGGCCGCCCTGGACCCGGACCTCCTCGTCTACGTGGGCTACGGGGGGCTCACCACCGTACCTCGGAGAGGTCCACGAACATGACCCGCCCGGGCCTTTTGGGGACGTAAAGGGGCTTTTCATAGCGGAAGGCGTTCTCCAGGACCCAGGCGTAAAGGGGAGCCCCTTCGGCGTAGGCCCGGAGGAAGGCCTCCTCCGCCCGGTGCTTCTCCCGGTGGGCGAGGAGCTCCTCCACGCTGAAAGGCCCCTCCACCCCCACCAGGTCCGCCTGGCCGATGAGCCTCCCCCCGGTGACGATGCCCAAGGGGCCCCGGTGGTGGGCTTTCCGCTTGCGGATCTCCCAGACCTTCTTCCCGTCCACGATGAGGCTGGCGTAGGGCTCCCGGACGATGAGGCCGAGCTTGGGCCTTTCCACCTCCTCATTGTAGAGTGGAGGGCGTGGCGTGCCCGGAGGAGGGCAAAAGGGAGAAAAGGGCCCGGGCCCAAAGGATCCTGGAGGCCCTGGAGAAGGCCTACCCTGGGGCCCGCACCGAGCTTAGGCACGAAAACCCCTTCCAGCTCCTCGTGGCCACGGTCCTCTCCGCCCAGGCCACCGATAAAAGCGTGAACGAGGCCACCCCGGCCCTCTTCGCCCGCTTTCCCGACGCCAAGGCCCTGGCGAAGGCCACCCCGGAGGAGGTGGAGCCCTACATCCGGAAGATCGGCCTCTACCGCACCAAGGCGAAGAACCTGGTGGCCCTGGCGAGGAGGCTCGTGGAGGAACACGGGGGAGAGGTGCCCAGGGACAAGGAGGCCCTGATGCGCCTTCCCGGGGTGGGGTGGAAGACGGCCACCGTGGTGCTGGGGGCGGCCTTTGGGGTGCCGGGGATCGCCGTGGACACCCACGTGGCCCGCCTCGCCCGGAGGCTCTGCCTCTCGGAGGCCAAGGCCCCGGAGAGGATCGGGAAGGACCTCGAGGCCCTCTTCCCCAAGGAGCGGTGGGTCTTCGTCCACCACGCCCTGGTCCTCCACGGGCGCTACGTGTGCACCGCAAGGAGGCCCCGCTGCGGGGCCTGCCCCCTCGCGCCCCACTGCCCAAGCCGCGAGGTCTAGCGCCACCCCACGCGGGCTTGGGCCGGCGTGGGGGGCTATTTGGGGATTTCTGAGGCCGGGCGCGAGAAGGGGCATAAGAAAGGAGACGCTTTGCGCGAACCCTCTCCCGCCTACCGCTTTCTCTTGGCAGGCTTCCTCTGGTCCTTCGGGGGGAACCTGGTCTACTTCTTCCTCAACTTCCACCTCGAGGCCCTGGGCTTCTCCCGCCAGGCCATCGGCTTGGCCCAGGCGGTGGTCCTCCTCTCCGGGGTGGCCTTCGCCCTGCCCCTGGCCTACCTCATCCCCCGCCTGGGCTACCTGAAAAGCCTCTACCTGGCCTTTTTCCTCGCCGTGGGGAGCGGGTTCCTTCTGGGCCTGGGGCTTTGGGTCTTCCCCTCCCTGGCGGGCTACGGCCTGGCGGGGGCCCTCCTGCAGGGGGCCTCGGCCCCTCTCCTCGCCCAGCTTGTCCCCGAGGGGAAGCGGGTGGCCTTCTTCAGCCTCCAGGCCGCCCTCACCACGGCGAGCGGCTTCTTCTCCACCCTGCTTGCGGGCTACCTCTCGGACCTCCTCGGGGCGCGGTGGGTCCTCCTCTTCGCCCTGCCCTTCTTCTTCCTGGGCCTTCCCCTGGTGCGGGGCCTGCCCGCCGGGGTGGGGGAGGGCAGGCCCCCCCGCTTCCTGGGCCGGGTCCGGGCGTGGCTCAGGCTCCTTTTGCCCCAGGTGCTCATCGGCTTCGGGGCGGGGCTCGTCATCCCCTTTCTGAACCTCTTCCTCAAGGAGAAGTTCGGCCTCACCTACGGGACCACGGGGCTGGTCTTCGCCCTCTCCTCCCTGGCCACGGGGGCGGCCATGCTCCTCCAGCCCCTTCTTGCGCGAAGGCTTGGGCGGCTTGGGGCCATCGTCTTCGTCCAGGCCCTCTCCCTTCCCTTCCTCGCCGCCCTGGCCTGGGCTCCCTGGCTTCCCCTGGTCACCCTGGCCCTCCTCATCCGGGGGGCCCTGATGAACGCCGCCGGGCCCGTCTACGCCGCCTTGGTCATGGACTACCTGGCCGAGGAGGAGCGCCCCGGCTTCTTCCTCCTGGAAAGCGCCCTCTGGAGCCTGCTCTTCGCCCTGGCGAGCGCCCTTTCCGGGGCGGTGCAGGGGGCCTTGGGCCTAAGGGCCTTTGACCTCCTCTTCGGGGCCACCCTCGCCCTCTATACCTTGGGCATCGCCCTCTGGCCCTGGGCCTTCCGGGGGCTAAAGCGGGTAGACTGAGGTGCGATGCGGACGAACCTCTCCGTGGAGGAAGCCCTGGAGGTGGTCCTCGAGGCGGCTCAGGGAAAGCTTCCCGTGGAGGAGCTTCCCCTCAAGGAGGCCTTCGGCCGGGTGCTGGCGGAAGACCTCGCCTCCCTGGTGGACCACCCCGACCAGGACGACACCGCCATAGACGGCTACGCCTGCCGGGCGGAGGACACCCTGGGGGCCTCCTTAGAGCGCCCGGTGCGCCTCAAGGTCATCGGGGAGTCCCCGGCGGGGAGGCCCTTCCCCGGCGAGGTGGGGCGGGGCGAGGCCGTGGCCCTCTACACCGGGGCCCCCATCCCCAAGGGGGCGGACGCGGTGGTCCGGGTGGAGGACACCAGGCGGGAAGGAGATGAGGTCCTCCTCTTCGCCCCCGCTTCCCCCAAGGACATCCGCCCCAAGGGGGATGACCTCAGGCGGGGAGAGGTCTACCTGAGGCGGGGGGACCTCCTCACCCCGGGAAGGCTCGGCCTGGCGGCGGCCATGGGCCACCCCCGCCTCAGGGTCTTCCGGAGGCCCCGGGTGGGGGTCCTCTCCACCGGGGACGAGGTGGTGGAGCCGGGGGAGCCCCTGCCCTATGGCGGGGTCTACAACTCCAACGCCTACAGCCTCATGGGGCTGGTCCTCGAGGCGGGGGGGGAGCCCGTCCTCTTAGGTAAGGTCCCGGACGAGCCGGAGGCGGTGCTCGCCAAGCTGGAGGAGGCGGGGCCTTTGGACCTCCTCCTCACCTCGGGGGGCGTGTCCATGGGGGAGTACGACGTGGTGCGCAAGGTCCTGGAGCGCCACGGGGAGGTGGTCTTCTGGAAGGTGAGGCAGCAGCCCGGGGGGCCTCTCCTCTTCGCCAGGCTCGGGGGGCTTCCCGTCCTCGGCCTTCCCGGGAACCCCGTTTCCAGCATGGTCACCTTCTTCCTCTACGGGAGGCCCTTCCTCTTTAGGCTCCTTGGGCGCACCGACCCCCCCTACGGCCGCATGCGGGCCCGGGCCCTCACCCCCTTCAAGGGGGCCAAGGGGAAGAAGGTCTTCCGCCGGGGGGTGCTCTCCGTGGCCGAGGGGACGGTGCGGAGCACGGGGAACCAAAGCAGCGGGGTCCTCCGCTCCATGGCCTTCGGGAACGCCCTGGTGGTCCTGCCCCCCGACCAGGACGCTTCCGAGGGGGAGGAGGTGGAGGTCATCCCCTTGACTTTCGTGCCCTAGTTCACTAAACTGGAAAGGTTTACGGGCGCTACCTCCCTTTTCGGGCGCAGGTGGGCCCGGAAAGGCAGAGCATGGAGTTCAAAGACTTTCCCCTGAAGGAAGAGATCAAGGAAGCCCTCCTCAAGCGGGGCATCACCGCCCCCACCCCCATCCAGGCGGCGGCCCTGCCCTTGGCCCTCGAGGGCAAGGACCTCATCGGCCAGGCCCGCACCGGCACGGGCAAGACCCTGGCCTTCGCCCTCCCCATCGCCGAAAGGCTCGCCCCGAGCCGGGAAAGGGGAAGAAGGCCCCGGGCCCTGGTCCTCACCCCCACCCGGGAGCTCGCCCTCCAGGTGGCCTCGGAGCTTTCCGCCGTGGCGCCGCACCTTAAGGTGGTGGCGGTCTACGGGGGCACGGGCTACGCCAAGCAGAAGGAGGAGCTTGCCCGGGGGGCGGACGTGGTGGTGGCCACCCCGGGGCGGGCCCTGGACTACCTGAGGCAAGGGGTCTTGGACCTCTCCCAGGTGGAGATCGCCGTCTTGGACGAGGCCGACGAGATGCTCTCCATGGGCTTTGAGGAGGAGGTGGAGGCCCTGCTTTCCGCCACGCCCCCTTCGCGCCAGACCCTCCTCTTCTCCGCCACCCTCCCCTCCTGGGCCAAAAGGCTCGCCGAGCGCTACATGCGAAGCCCGGTGGTCATCAACGTGGTGCGGGAGGAGGGGGTGACCTACGAGGAGGAGGCCATCCTGGCGCCTTCCGACCGCCTGGGGCTCCTCTCCGACCTCCTTTACGTGAAGGCCCCCAAGCGGGCCATCGTCTTCACCCGGACCAAGGCCGAGACCGAGGAGGTGGCCGCGGGGCTCCTCCGCCTGGGCCACGCCGCCCGGGCCATCCACGGGGACCTGTCCCAGTCGGACCGGGAAAGGGTCATGCGGGCCTTCCGCGAGGGGGAGGTGCGGGTCCTGGTGGCCACGGACGTGGCCGCCCGGGGGCTGGACATCCCCGAGGTGGACCTGGTGGTGCACCACCGCCTCCCCGACAAACCCGAGACCTACCAGCACCGCTCCGGGCGCACGGGCCGCGCGGGCCGGGGGGGAGAGGTGGTCCTCCTCTACGGCCCCCGGGAAAGGCGGGAGCTTTCCGAGCTGGAAAAGGCCGTGGGCCGCGCCTTCAAGCGGGTGAACCCGCCCACCCCGGAGGAGGTCCTCGAGGCCAAGTGGCACCACCTCCTGGCCCGCCTCGCCCGGGTGCCGGAGAGGGACTACCGCCTCTACCAGGACTTCGCCGCCCGCCTCTTCGCCGAGGGCCGGGTGGAGGTGGTGGCCGCCCTCATGGCCCTCCTCCTGGGGGGCGCCCCCAAGGAGAAGAGCCTCCTCACCGGGGAGGAGGGCTGGCGCACCCATAAGGCCACGGGGCCGAGGCTCTCCCTGCCCCGGCTGGTGGCCCTTCTCAAGGAGCAAGGCCTCGAGGTGGGCAAGGTGGCCGAGGCCGAGGGGGGCTTTTACGTGGACCTCCGCCCCGAGGCCCAGGCCGAGGTGGCGGGCCTCCGCCTGGAGCCCGTAAGGAGGGTGGAAGGCCTCCTGGAGACCCCTTCCCGCCCGAGGCGCCCGGCCCGGGCGTGAGGCCACCCCATGCGGGCTTGCGCCCGCATGGGGTGGTATAAGGCCCCGCCAGGGGCGGGGCCTTGGGGTCTGGTGCGCCCGGAGGGATTCGAACCCCCGACCTAGGGCTTAGGAAGCCCCCGCTCTATCCTGCTGAGCTACGGGCGCCCACGCCTAAGGGATTCTAGCACTCCCGAAGGCCCAAGGCAACACCCGCTTTCGCGGGTATAGTCTTTCCCGGGGGAAGGGGGCTTTCCATAAGCGCTCCTTTATCCTCTTGGGCCTCGAGGCCACCTTGTGCCCGGCTTCACGGGAGCGTACCCTGGAGGGAACCATGACCGAGACCAAGGACCTCACCGCCCTTTCGGTGAACGCCATCCGCTTCCTGGCCATAGATGCGGTGGAGAAGGCGAAAAGCGGCCACCCCGGGATGCCCATGGCCATGGCCCCCCTGGCCTATCTCCTCTTCCGGGAGGTCCTGCGCCACAACCCCTTAGACCCCGCCTGGCCCGACCGGGACCGGTTCGTCCTCTCGGCGGGGCACGGGTCCATGCTCCTCTACGCCGTCCTCCACCTCACGGGCTACGACCTCCCCCTGGAGGAGCTGAAAGGCTTCCGGCAGTGGGGCTCCAAGACCCCGGGCCACCCCGAGCGCGGCCACACCCCGGGGGTGGAGGTGACCACGGGGCCTCTGGGCCAGGGGATCTCCACCGCCGTGGGGCTTGCCCTGGCGGAGAGGAAGCTCGCCGCCGAGTTCAACCGCCCGGGGCACCCCGTGGTGGACCACTACACCTACGTCCTGGCCTCGGACGGGGACCTGATGGAGGGGGTCTCCGGGGAAGCGGCCTCCTTAGCGGGGCACTGGGGGCTTTCCAAGCTCATCGTCTTCTGGGACGACAACCGCATCTCCATTGACGGCCCCACCGACCTCGCCTTCACCGAGGACGTCCTCGGGCGCTACCGGGCCTACGGCTGGCAGACCCTAAAGGTGGAGGACGCCAACGACCTCGAGGCCCTCCGCAAGGCCATCAAGCTCGCCAAGCTGGACGAGCGCCCCACCCTCATCGCCGTGCGGAGCCACATCGGCTTCGGCTCCCCCAAGCAGGACTCCCCCAAGGCCCACGGGGAGCCCTTGGGCCTTGAGGCGGTGGAGGCCACCCGGAAGGCCCTCGGCTGGCCCTACCCGCCCTTCGCGGTGCCCGAGGAGGTCTACCGCCACATGGACCAGAGGGAGCGGGGAAAGGCGCTTAAGGAAGAGTGGGAGCGGCGCCTAAAGGCCTACGCCCGGGCGTACCCGGACCTTTACCAGGAGCTCGTGCGGCGCCTAGAAGGGGAGCTTCCGCCCCTGCCCGAGGCGCCCCCGGCCTTTGACAAGCCCATCGCCACCCGGGCGGCGAGCGGCCGGGTCCTAAGCCTCCTCGCCCCCCGCATGCCCGAGCTTTTGGGGGGAAGCGCCGACCTCACCCCCTCCAACAACACCCAGGCCGAGGGGATGGAGGACTTTTCCCGCGAGAACCCCTTAGGCCGCTACCTCCACTTCGGGGTGCGGGAGCACGCCATGGGGGCCATCCTGAACGGCCTCAACCTCCACGGGGGGTACCGGGCCTACGGGGGGACCTTCCTCGTCTTCTCCGACTACATGCGCCCCGCCATCCGCCTCGCCGCCCTCATGGGAACCCCCACGGTCTATGTCTTCACCCACGACTCCATCGCCCTCGGCGAGGACGGCCCCACCCACCAGCCCGTGGAGCACCTCATGAGCCTTCGGGCCATGCCGAACCTCTGGGTCATCCGCCCCGCGGACGCCTATGAGACCTTCTACGCCTGGCAGGTGGCCCTAAAGCGCAAGGAGGGCCCCACCGCCCTCGTCCTCACCCGCCAGGCGGTGCCGCTTCTTTCCCCGGAGAAGGCCAAGGGGCTTTTGCGGGGAGGCTATGTTCTAGAGGACGCCGAAAAGCCCCAAGGGGTCCTCGTGGCCACGGGGAGCGAGGTGCACCTGGCCCTGAAGGCGAGGGCCCTCCTCCGGGAGAAGGGGGTAGGGGTGCGGGTGGTGAGCCTCCCCTCCTTTGAGCTCTTCGCCGCGCAGCCCGAGGCCTACCGGAAGGAGGTCCTCCCCCCCGGGCTTCCCGTGGTGGCGGTGGAGGCGGGGGCCAGCCTGGGGTGGGAGCGGTACGCGAGGAAGGTGGTGGGCCTGGACCGCTTCGGGGCCAGCGCCCCCTACCCCGAGGTCTACGAGCGGCTCGGCTTCACCCCGGAGAGGGTGGCGGAGGCCCTCCTTTCCCTGCTTTAGCCATGCTGGCCACCTTGCGGGAGGTGCTTCCAGGAAAGGGCCGGGCCGTGGGGGCCTTTGACGTGGTGGGTCTGGAGTGGGCCGAGGCCGTTTTGGAGGGGGCCGAGACCTTGGGCCTTCCCGTGGTCCTCAGCGTGGCCCCCCACCTGGGGGGACCTCCCCTGCCCGCCCTTGCCCCGGCCTGAGGTTCCTGGCCGAAAGCGCCCGGGTGCCCGTGGCCCTGCACCTGGACCACGGGGAGAGCCTTTCCCAAGTGGCCGAGGCCTTGCGGCTGGGCTTCACCAGCGTGATGCTGGACGGGAGCCACCTGCCCCTGGAGGAGAACATCCGCAAGACCCGCCTAGCGGTGGAGGTGGCCCGGGCCTTTGGGGCCACGGTGGAAGGAGAGGTGGGGGCGGTGCCCGGGGGGTATGGCGGGGAGGTGGACCTGGGCCCCGTGGCCTACACCGACCCCGAGGAGGCTTGGCGCTTCCTGGAGGAGACCGGGGTGGACGCCTTGGCGGTGAGCATCGGCACCCGCCACGGCCTGCACAAGGGTCCGGTCCGCCTCAACCTGGCCCTCTTGGAGGAGCTTTCCCGCCTTCCGGTCCCCCTGGTTCTCCACGGGGCCTCGAGGCTTTCCCCGGAGGAGTACCGGGCGGTGGTGGAGCGGGGGATTCGCAAGATCAACCTCTACGCCGACCTGGCCCTTAAGGCGGCGGAGACCCTCAAGGAGGGGGAGGGGGAGGACTACCTCGCCCTGGTGGCCGGGATGAAGGAGGCCCTCAGGGGGCTTGCAGAGGCCCGGATGCGGCTATGGTGGGATTGAAGGCCCTCTTCTTTGACCTGGACGGCACCCTGGCGGAGACGGAGGAGCTTCACCGGGAGGCCTTCAACCGGGCCTTCGCCGAGGCGGGACTTCCCTTCCGCTGGGACCGCGCCCTCTACGGGGAGCTCCTTTGGACCACGGGGGGCAAGGAGCGCATCGCCGCCTTCCTAAGGCGGTGCGGGGACTGCCCGGGGCTTTCCCCCGAGGCCCTGGCCCGGCTCCACGCCAGGAAGAACGCCCTTTACCACGCGCTTTTGCGGGAGGAAGGGGTGGCTTTGCGGCCCGGGGTGGCGAGGCTTCTAGGGGAGGCCAAGGAGGCCGGGATGGCCCTGGTCCTGGCCACTACCACGAGCCCCGAGAACGTGGAAGCCTTTTTGGAAAGCACGGGGCTAAGGGGGGTTTTTGACCTGGTGCTGGCGGGGGATGCGGTGCCCGAGAAAAAGCCCCATCCGGCCATCTACCTTCGGGCGCTGGGGGCCCTGGGCCTGGAGCCGGGAGAGGGACTGGCGGTAGAGGATTCCCTTAACGGCCTCCTGGCCGCCCGGGGGGCGGGGCTTCCCGTTTTGGTAACGCCGGGCCTCTACACCTCGGACCAGGACTTCTCCGAGGCCCAGGCGGTGCTGAACCACCTGGGGGATGAGGGGAACCCGGGGCTTGTCCTCCGGGGCCCCAGGGAGGGGGAGAGGGTGATGGTGGACCTGGTTTATTTGGAGGAGGTGCGGAGATGGTGGAGCACCTGATCGTGTTCAATGCCGAGGCCTCGAGGGAGGAGGTCCTGCGCATGGCCGAGGAGGCCCGGGAGGTCCTCTTGCGGATCCCCGGGGTGGTGGGGCTCCGCTTTGGGGAAGCCCTGGGGGAGGGGCCGAGGTACCGCTACTTCCTCTCCGTGGTCTTCTCGGGACCGGAGGTGGTGGAGCGCTACCGCCACCATCCCCTGCACGTGGAGTTCGCCGACCGGGTCTTTCGCCCCATGGCCAAGGACCGGATCACCACCGATTACCGGGTCCTCCTGGAGGTGCCCCCGTGCGGGAGCTGACCTACCGGGAGGCCGAGGCCAAGGCCGTGAAGGTGCTGGCGGACGGGGTGGGGGAGGGCCTCGTCCTCCTGGGGGAAGGAGGGTACTACGCCCTCTACTACTTCTTCTCCCTCTACGGCCGGAAGGCGCCCCACCCCGAGGAGACCCCTGACTGGGTGGAGGGCCCGAAGCCCTCGCCCGAGGGGTTTCGCCCGCCCTACGACCAGGCCCGCTGGTTGGAGGCCCATGGCTACACCCTCTTCGTCAACGAGTCCAAGTAGGAGGTGAGGTGTGGAGTACGACGAGCTTCCCTACGCCAAGGCCAAGGCGATGGCGGTGAAGGTGCTGGAGGACGGGTATGGGGACGCGGTGGTCCTGAAGGACGAGCGGGGCTTTTACGTCCTCTACTACTTCTACGGGTTCCAGGCCCCGCCTCCCACCGCCCTGCCCCACTGGATGGAGGGCCCCAAGGCCTCCTTGGAGGAGGTGCGCCCTCCCTACGAGGCCAAGCGCTTTTTGGAGGAACACGGGGAGCCCGACTACCTCAACGACGTAGACTAAGGGGGTGAAACGGGACGCTTTCCGCCTTCTCCAGAGCGCCGAGACGACCATCTACCTCTTCGCGGGCTTCCTCATCGCCGCCGGGGCGGCGGCGCTCCTCCTCACCGCCTTTTGGGAAGGGGTTCTTCACCTTCTGCAGGGGGATTACGGGAAGGTGGCCTTGGGGCTTCTGGACCGGGTGCTTTTGGCCTTGATGCTGGCGGAGATCCTCTACACCCTGCTTCGCTTCGCCAAGGAGGGGACCATCGAGGCCACCCCCTTCCTCGTCATCGGCATCATCGCCGCCACCAGGCGGGTCCTGGTCCTCACCGCCGAGGCGGTGGAGAAGTTCGATCTGGAAGACCCTGCCTTCATGGCGGTTCTGGCCGAGCTCGGGCTTCTTTCCCTCATGGTGGTGGCCTTCGCCCTGGCCATCCGCCTGGTCAGGACCGGAGGAGGGCAATGAGGGTCTGGGCCGCCGGGTTGGCCACCCGCTTGGGGTAAACCAGCCAGAAGTAGCGGCGGATCTCCCCCACCGGCGGGGCCAGGCGCAGGGCCCTGAGGTTGCCCACCTTCAGGTTGGGTTGGACCACCACCCGGCTCACGATGCCCACCCCGGCCCCCGCCAGCACCAGCCGCTTGGTGACCTCGTTGTTGTCGGTGTAGAAGGTGGGGTTGAGCTCTAGGTTGGCCTGTTCAAAGGCCCGCTCCAGGGCCCGCCAGGTCATGGAGCCCGGTTTGCGCACCACCAGGGTTTCCCTTTGAAGCCAGTCTGGGGGCACTTCCTCCCGGCCCGCCCAGGGGTGGTCCGGCGGGACGATGACCACCAGTTCGTCCTCGTAGAAGAGGTGCCGCTCGTAGCCTTCCCAGCGCTCCACCCCCTCCACGATGGCGAGCTCCAGCTCCCCCATCAGCAAGCGCTCCGCCAGGCGCTCGGAGCTCCCGCTTTCCAGGTGGACCCGTACCCCGGGGTGCTCCTCGTGGAACTTCTTCAGGAAGAAGGGGACCACGTAGGTGGCCATGGTGGTGGAGGCTCCCAGGGTGACCTCCCCTATCTCCAGCCGGCCCATGGCCTGGGAGATCCGCTGGAACTCCTCCAGGGCCTGCACCACCCGCCGGGCCTCGGGAAGGAGGGCTTCCCCTACCCGGGTGAGGACCAGGTGCCGTCCCTGGCGCTCAAAGAGGGGATGGCCCACGTGGTCCTCGAGGGTCCTGAGGTACTGGCTCACCGCCGGTTGGGTGATGCCCAGGGCCAGGGCGGCCCGGCCCACCCCCCCTTCCTCCACCACGGTGACGAACACCCTTAAGGCGGCAGGGTTAGGCAACTTAGAGGCTGTCGTAAAAGGGTGGTATCCTTAAGGGGTGACTCTCAGACGATCTTACCCCAGCGACCTCAGCGATGCGG
>NZ_JBWGQW010000009.1:0-22707 GCF_056332225.1 Thermus sp.
CATCGCTGAGGTCGCTGGGGTAAGATCGTCTAAGAGTCACCCCTTAAGGATACCACCCTTTTACGACAGCCTCTTAGACGGCCTGGTGGAGGAACTAAGGCGAAGAGAGCCCCTCCTCTTCCTAGACCACGGCCAAAAGCCCCTCTAGCGCCCGCCCCAGGCGCCGCACGCCCTCTTGGATCCCTTCCCGGTCCAAGGTGGCGTAGGAGAGCCTCAGGGTGTTCTCCCCGCCTCCATTGGCGAAGAAGGGGCTTCCCGGCACGAAGGCCACGTTCTCCTCGAGGGCCCTTTGGAAGAGGGCCTCGGCGGAAAGCCCTTGGGGAAGCTCCATCCACACGAACATTCCCCCCCTGGGCCGGGTAAAGCGCACCTCCTTCGGCATCTCCCGGTCTAGGGCCTGGAGCATGGCCTCCGCCTTCTGCCGGTAGGTCCTGCGGATGAGCGCCAGCCTGGCCTCAAAGCCCTCCTTCACCAGCTCGTGCACCAGGATCTGGTTCAGGACGGGGGTGTGCAGGTCCGTTCCCTGCTTGGCCTGGACCAGCTTCTGCAGGGCCTCCGGGTGGGCCACGGCGAAGGCCACCCGCAGGCCGGGGGCGAGGATTTTGGAAAAGCTTCCCAGGTAGATGACCCCGGGATACCCCGCCTCCCGGGCAAGCTCAAAGAGGCTTGGGAGGCGCGCCTCCCCGAAATAGAGCTCCCGGTAGGCGTCGTCCTCCACCACCACTAGGCCCCGCTCCATCACCATCTCCAAGAGCCTTTCCCGGGCAGGGAGGGGCGTGAGGCCCCCCGTGGGGTTCTGGAAGGAGGGGATGAGGTAGAGGAAGCGGGGGCGCTCCCGCTTGAGGACCTCTTCCAGAGCGGCAAGGTCCGGACCCTCTTCCCCGGCGGGCACGGTGAGGAAGCGGGGTCCGTACGCCCGGAAGGCCTGGATGGCCCCCATGTAGCTAGGGGCCTCCAGGAGGACCGGGGCCCCTTCGTCCAGGAAGACCTTGCCGAGAAGGTCCAGGCCTTGTTGGCTTCCCGTGGTGATGAGGACCTCTTCCGGGGTCACCCCAAGCCACCCCGCCACGAAGGCCCTTAAAGGAGCGTAGCCCTCGGTAGGGCCGTACTGCAGGGCCACATTGCCCCTTTCCCTAAGGATCCTGGCCGCAAGCTCCGCCGCCTCCTCCTTAGGGAAGAGCTCCGGGGCGGGTAGCCCCCCGGCGAAGCTCAGGACCCCGGGGCGCTGGGTGAGCTTGAGGAGCTCGCGGATGGTGGAGGCCTGGAGGCGCTTTGCCCGCTGACCAAAAAGGGTACTCCACTCCAGGGTTTTCACCGCACCATTTTACCCCCGAGCGTGAACCCCTCAGGGAAAGAGCTTACGGTAGGCTTCCAGGGCGTAGCGGTCGGTCATCCCAGCCAGGTAGTCGCACACCGCCCGCTCCACCCCCTCTTCCTCCAGCCGACTTTGCACGCCCTTGGGGAGGAGCCGGGGGTTCTGGGTATAGGTGTGGAAGAGCTCCACCAGGACGGTTTCCGCCTTGCGCCTTTCCCTCAGGACCTCCGGGTGGTGGTAGAGCCTCTCCATGAGGAAGGCTTTGAGCTCCCGGTGGGCCTTTTCCGCCCCCGGGGAAAGGGCGGCGAGGCGTTTTGGGTGCTGGCGCACGGCCTCGGCGCTTTCCACCCCGGCCTCCTCCACCCGGCGGTGGGTAGCCAGGGTGGCCTCGGTGATGAGGTAGCCCAAAAGCTGGCGCACCAGCACCCTCCGGCCGAGCTCGCCAAGCCTTTCCAGGTCCAGGCCCTCCTCCCGGGCCAGGTCCTGGAGGAGGGGCACCTCGGCGAGCTCTCCCGGGGCGAGGAGCCCCGAGCGGAGGCCGTCGTCCAGGTCGTGGGCGGCGTAGGCGATGGCGTCGGAGAGGTCCACCACCTGGGCCTCGAGGGTCCCCTGCCCCTCGTAGAGGGGCTTGAAGCCCGGGGCGTAGCGGGTCTCGTGGGTGGCGATGCCCTCCAGCACCTCGTGGGTGAGGTTGAGCCCCCGGAAGCCGGGGTAGCGCTCCTCCAGGTGGGTGAGGATCCTTAGGGCCTGGGCGTTGTGCTCAAAGCCGCCGTGGCCCTGCATGAGGCGGTCTAAGACCTGCTCCCCGGTGTGGCCGAAGGGGGGGTGGCCCAGGTCGTGGGAGAGGGCGATGGCCTCGGTGAGGTCCTCGTTGAGGCCGAGGGCCCGGGCGATGGACCGGGAGACCTGGACCACCTCCAGGGTGTGGGTGAGGCGGGTGCGGTAGTAGTCCCCGGCCCAGTTGGGGAAGACCTGGGTCTTGTACTCCAGGCGGCGGAAGGCGGTGGTGTGGAGGACGCGGTCCCGGTCCTTCTGGTAGGGGGTGCGGTAGGGGCTTTCGGGCTCGGGGTGGGCCCGCCCCCGGGTGTCCTTGGCCTTTTGGGCGTAGGGGGCGAGGCGCTCCTCCAGCTCCAGAAGCCTTTCCCGGGGGAAGAGCATCTAGACCCTCTTGAAGAGGAGGACGGCGTTCTGCCCGCCGAAGGCGAAGGAGTTGGAGAGGGCGTAGTCCACCCGGGCCTCCCGCGGCTCGGGGACGAAGTCCAGGTCCAGCTCGGGGTCGGGGTCCTCGAGGTTCAGGGTGGGGGGAATGACCCCGTGGTAGAGGGCCTGCACCGTGGCGATGGCCTCCACCGCCCCCGCCGCCCCGAGGAGGTGGCCGATCATGCTCTTGGTGCTGGAGACCATGAGCCTCTTGGCGTGCTCCCCGAAGACCCGCTTGATGGCCAGGACCTCCGCCCGGTCCCCCACGGGGGTGGAGGTGCCGTGGGCGTTGATGTAGCCCACCTGCTCGGGGGCGATGCCCGCGTCCTTCAGGGCCCTGGCCATGGCCAAGGCCGCCCCCTTCCCCTCGGGGTGGGGCTCGGTGATGTGGTGGGCGTCGGCGCTCCGGCCGAAGCCCAAAAGCTCGGCGTAGATGCGGGCGCCCCGCCTCTTGGCGTGCTCGTACTCTTCCAGCACCAAGACCCCCGCCCCCTCCCCCATGACGAAGCCGTCCCGGGAGAGGGTGAAGGGGCGGCTCGCCTTGTGGGGCTCCTCGTTCCGGGTGGAAAGCGCCCGCATCACCGCGAAGGCCCCGATGGCCATGGGGGTGATGGCGGCCTCGGTCCCCCCGGCCAGCACCACGTCCGCCTCCCCCAGCTGGATCATGCGCAGGGCGTTTCCCAGGGCGTCCGAGCCCGTGGCGCAGGCGGTGACGGCGGTGGAGGAGGGCCCCATGAAGCCGTAGCGCATGGCGATGTGGGCCGAGGCCATGTTGGCGATCATCATGGGGATGAAGAAGGGGCTGATGCGGTTTGGACCTCGCTCCAGGAAGACCTTGCTCTGGGCCTCCCAGGTCTCCATCCCCCCGATCCCCGTGCCCACCAGGGTGCCCACCCGCTCGGGGTCAAGCTCCTCGGGCTTGAGCCCCGCGTCCTCCAGGGCCAGGTGGGCGGCGATGAGGGCGTACTGGACGAAGCGGTCCAAGCGCCTGAGCTCCCTCCGGTCAATGTAGGCCCCGGGGTCCACCTCCACCTCGGCGGCGATGCGCACGGGGAGGGCCGAGGCGTCAAAGCGGGTGATGGGCCTGACCCCGCTTTTTCCCGCAAGCTGGGCTTTGTGGAAAGCTTCCTGTCCCACCCCGATGGGGGTGAGGGCCCCTAGGCCGGTGACCACCACGCGTCGCATGGGGGTAGTATACCCGGGACCCCCTAGGGGAAAGGGAAGGCGGGGCTCCTTGCGCCCCGCCCTTGCCCAGGGCCCGGCTAGCCCAGCTTGGCCTTGATGTGCTCCACCGCGTCCTTGACGGTGCGGATCTTCTCGGCCTCCTCGTCGGAGATCTCCAGGCCGAACTCGTCTTCCAGGCCCATGATGAGCTCCACCGTGTCCAGGCTGTCCGCCCCCAGGTCCTCAATGAAGCGGGCCTCGAGGGTCACCTTCTCCGGCTCCACCTGGAGCTTGTCCGCGATAACCGCCTTCACCTTTTCAAAGATCTCCTGCTCCGTCATGGAAAACCTCCTTTGGGGATTCTAGCACGAAGCCTCAGTGGGGGGTGAGCCCCCCGTCCACGCAGAGGGTCTGGCCGTTGATGTAGCCCGCCTTCTCCGAGACGAGGAAGGCCACGGCCTCGGCCACCTCCTCGGGCTTGCCGAAGCGCCCGGCGGGGATCTCTTTCAGGTAGGCCTCCTTCACCTCCTGGGGAAGCTTTTCCGTCATCTCGGTCTCAATGAAGCCCGGGGCCACGGCGTTCACCGTGATCCCCCTTTGGGCGTACTCCTTGGCCACCGCCCGGGTGAAGCCGATGAGGCCCGCCTTGGAGGCCACGTAGTTGGCCTGGCCCGGGTTGCCTAAGATCCCCACCACGCTGGTGATATTTACGATGCGCCCGAAGCGGGCCTTCATCATGAGCTTCACCGCCTCCCTTGTGGTGCGGAAGGCGGCGGAGAGGTTGGCCTCGAGGACCGCCTCCCAGTCCTCGTCCTTCATGCGCACGAGGAGGGTGTCCCGGGTGATGCCGGCGTTGTTCACCAGGGTGTCCAGGCCCCCGAGGGCCTCCGCCGCCTGGTGGACGAGGGCCGTGGCCGCCTCCGCCTCCAGGAGGTTCGCCTCGAGGACCGCCACCAGGGGGCTTCCCCGTTTCCGCGCCTCCTCCGCCACCTCCTGGGCCAGCTCCCGGTTCTTCCCGTAGTGGATGGCCAGGGCGAAGCCGTCCTCCGCGAGCCTCAAGGCGATGGCCCGGCCGATGCCGCGGCTTGCTCCGGTGATGAGGGCCTTACGCATGCGCCACCTCCAGCGCCTTCCTTAGGCTTTCCGGGTCCTGGACGCTAAGGGCCTCCGCCTCCTTCAGGGTGCGGAGGACGAGGCCCTTGAGCACCTCCCCGCTTCCAAACTCCAGGAAGCGCTTTAGGCCCCTCGCTTCCATGTCCCTTAGGATCTCCACCCAGCGCACCGGGGCGGTGATCTGCTCCAGGAGGAGGGCCCGGATCCTTTCCGGGTCCTCCTCGGTCCTGGCGGTGACGTTGGAGTAGACGGGGAAGCGGGGCCTCTTGAGCCGAACTTTTTCCAGGTCCTGGGCGAGCCTCTTCCGGGCCTCGGCCATGAGGGAGGAGTGGAAGGGGGCGGAAACGGGCAGGAAGACCACCCGGGCCCGCTTTTCCTTAAGCCTTTCCGCCGCCTGCTCCACCGCCTCTTTCCTTCCCGAGATCACCGTCTGCTCCGGGGCGTTGAGGTTGGCGATCTCCACCCCCTCAAGGCCCTCCAGGGCCTTCTTGATCTCCTCCAGGGGAAGCTTCAGCACCGCGGCCATGGCCCCTTCCCCCGGGGGGACGGCCTCCTGCATGTACCGCCCCCTTAGGCGCACGAGCCTCAGGGCCTCCTCCAGCTCCAGGGTGCCCGCGGCCACGTGGGCCGTCCACTCCCCCAGGGAGTGCCCGGCGGCGAGGGCGGGGGGCTTCCCGCCCGCCTCCAGAAAGGCCCGGTAGGCGGCGTAGCCCACGGCGAGGAGGGCGGGCTGCTGGTTCTCCGTGAGGGTGAGGGCCTCCTCGGGGCCCTCCCACATGAGCCTAAGGAGGCCCGGCAGAGCGGCCTCGGCCCGGTCCAGCACTTCCTTCGCGGCGGGGGAGGTTTCGTAGAGGGCCTTCCCCATCCCCACCCGCTGGGAGCCCTGCCCGGGGAAGAGGGCGGCGTACATCAGGCCCCTCCCCAGGTGAGGACGGCGGCGGCCCAGGTGAGGCCCGCCCCGAAGGAGACCAGAAGGACGTGGTCCCCCTCCTGGATGCGCCCCGCGTCCACCGCCTCCTTGAGGGCCAAGGGGATGGAGGCCGTGGAGGTGTTGCCGTAGCGGTCCACGTTCACCACCACCCTTTCCCAGGGGAGGCCCAGGCGCTCCCGGGCGGCGTCAATGATCCGGAGGTTCGCCTGGTGGGGGACGAAGACCTTGATGTCCTCCGGGGTGAGGCCCGCCTTCTCTATGGCCTCGAGGGTGGCGGTGTTCATCACCCGCACGGCGAACTTGAAGACCTCCCGCCCGTTCATGTAGAGGCGGTTTTTCATGGAGGTGCCGTCGGGAAGCCTCGGGGCCACGCAGGCGTGGAAGAGCTCCTTGCCTCCCGTGCCGTCCGCCCCCAGGACGAAGGACTTGAAGCCGAAGCCCTCCCGCACCCGGCCCACCACCGCGGCCCCGCCCCCGTCGCCGAAGAGGACGGCGGTGGCCCGGTCGTTCCAGTCAATGATCTTGGAGAGGGCCTCCGCCCCCACGGCGAGCACCTTCCGGGCGAGCCCCGCCTCCACCAGGGCGTGGGCCTGGGCCAGGGCGTAGATCCATCCGGGGCAGCCCGCGAGGAGGTCGTAGGCGAAGGCCCTGAGGCCGAAGCGGGCCTGCACCAGGGCAGCGGTGTCGGGGAAGAGGGCGTCCGGGGTGTTGGTGGCCACGATGACGGCGTCCACCCCCTCGAGGGCCCCCGGGTGCCTCCTTAGGAGGTCCTCTACCGCCCTAAAGGCCAGGTCCGAGGTGTACTCGTCCTCGGCGGCGATGCGCCTTTCCTTGATCCCGGTGCGGGTCACGATCCACTCGTCGGAGGTGTCCAGGTAGGCCTCAAAGTCCTCGTTTTTCATGACCCTCTGGGGCACATGGGCCCCTAAGGCCAAGATGCCGCTCATGCCTGACCTCCCGTCATGGGCCCCACTATACCCGGGACCCCGGAAAAAGTTAAAGCCCCGGGGGCCGGGGCCTCGCGATCCTGAGAGAGGCTAGACCTCCAGGACCTTGCGGCCGTCGTAGTAGCCGCACTCAGGGCAGACGGTGTGGGGGGGCCTCATCGCCTTACACTCGGGGCAGGGAACCAGGGTGGGGGGGGTGAGGGCATGGTGGCTCCTGCGGGCGTCGCGCCGCGCCTTAGAGGTCTTCTTCTTGGGTACCGGGTGCTTGGCCATCTCCCATCCTCCGCGCGGGGCTTTGGGCCCCGCTAAACCCTTGGTAGTATAGCAGAAGGGCTAGAGTTCGGGAAGGAGGTCCTTTAGGTCCAGGAGGGGATGGGGGGTCTCCACCTCGTGGCCGCAGTCCACCAAGTTGCGGTCGGCTCCGCACACCGGGCAGAGCCCCTTGCACCCCTCCTCGCAGAGCACGGTGTAGGGCATCTCGCTCACGAAGGCCTCGGTGAGGAAGGGGAGGAGGTCCAGGTCGGGCTCGCCGAAGGCGTAGTACTCGTCCTCGTCCTCCTCGTGGAAGACCATCTCGGGAAGCCCCGGCTCGTAGCGGAGGAGGTGCTGGAAGTGGGCGTGCACGTGGGTGGGGGTGGGCTTGAGGCAACGGCGGCACTCCATGAGGACCACCCCCTCCACCTCCCCGGAGAGCCAGTACTCGTTCCCGCCCACGCTGGAGACCGCCACCTTCCAGGTGGCTTCCCCTTCCAAGGGGAACCGCTCCTCCCCCACCCAGAAGGCTTCCCGCACCGCGCCGGAGGCCTTGACGGTGCCCCCGTCCTTGAGGAGGCGGGCCAGGTTGATGCTTGCCACCTCGCGGTAGTCCATCCCAACCAGTATAGCCCCTCTCCCCGCCTTTTCCTAGGGCATAAACTTCCCGAGCAGCGCATAGGCCTTTCTGCTACCCTCAGGCCCATGGAGCGCGTGGCCGTTTTGGGCGTGCCCATGGATCTGGGGGCGGGGAGGCGGGGAGTGGACATGGGGCCTTCCGCCTTGCGCTACGCCCGGCTTCTGGAGGAGCTGGAGGCCTTTGGCCTGGCGGTGGAGGACCTGGGGAACGTGCGGGTTCCCCTGGCCGAGACCTTGAGGGAGAAAAAGGGGCCCTACTTGGAAGAGATCCGCCAAGCGGCCCTAGAGCTACGGGACCGTCTCAGGGGCCTTTCCGAGGGGGTGTTCCCCATCGTCCTCGGGGGGGACCACTCCCTTTCCATGGGCTCGGTCTCCGGGGCGGTCAGGGGGCGGACGGGGGTCATCTGGGTGGACGCCCACGCCGACTTCAACACCCCCGAGACCAGCCCCTCCGGCAACATCCACGGCATGCCCTTGGCGGTGCTTTGCGGTCTGGGCCACCCGCGGCTTACCGAGGCCTTTCGGGCGGTGGACCCGAAGGACGTGGTGCTGATTGGGGTGCGGAGCCTGGACCCGGGGGAGAAGCGCCTCCTTAAGGAGATGGGGGTCCGGGTGTACACCATGCACGAGGTGGACCGCTTGGGCGTGGCCCGCATCGCCGAGGAGGCCCTGGCCTACTTGGAGGGGCTTTCCCTGCACGTTTCCCTGGACGCGGACGTCCTGGACCCCACCTTGGCCCCGGGGGTGGGAACCCCGGTGCCCGGAGGGCTCACCTACCGGGAGGCCCACCTCCTTATGGAAGTGTTGGCCCAGTCTGGGCGGGTGCGAAGCCTGGACCTGGTGGAGGTGAACCCCATCCTGGACGAAAAGAACCGCACCGCAGAGATGATGGTGGGGCTTGCCTTGAGCCTTCTCGGGAAGCGGATCCTCTAGCCCCGGGGAAACCCCTGGCGGACCCTCCTCCCCAAGGCGAGGCCTTGGGCGAAGGCCCCTTGCAGGGAAGGGTAGGGGGGGAGGCGCTTGCGGTGGAGGAGGGGCTCGAGGGCCTCCCGGGCCCACTCGCTCACCAGGAGGGGAAAGTCTAGGCCCGTTTCCAGGAAGTACCCCTCCGCCTCCCGCCAGGCTCCCTCGAGGCGGCGGAAGAGGGCCTCGGGGTCTTTGGGAGGCGGGGCCTCGGGCCAGAGGAAGCCGCTGGCCACGCCGAGAAGCCAGCTTCCCCTGAGTTCCCAGCTCCACGCCTCGCTCCCCAGGCGCACGTAGGCCAGGGGGTCCCTGCGCAGAAGGGCCTTGGGGAGATGGGCCAGCGGATCTTCCATGCCCTTGCCTTTACTTTAGGGTCGCGGGTCTCTTAAAGGCAAGGGGAGCCGCTATCTCAGGGCCCCATTCTTCCCCATGCTGGCTTGGGCCAGCATGGGGTGAGGCTACTGGCCCGCCGCCAAGGCGGGGAGGACGCTTCCCGGAAGAAGGCCAAGGAGAAGGAGGGCCAGGGCCACCAGGAGGGCCACGCCCCGGGCCAGGGGCCTGGGGGCCACCCCGGCCTCCCCCCGCCCGAAGACGGAAAGCCCCAAGGCCAGGTAGTAGTAGGCGCTTATGGCGCTCGTGACCAGGGCCAGGACCAGGAGCCCCCACTTTCCCGCCCTGGCCGCCTCGGCGAAGACCAGGTACTTGCCCCAAAAGCCCGCCAGGGGGGGGAGGCCCAGGAGGGAGAGGGCGGCGAGGAAGAGGGCGAGGCCCAGAAGGGGGTCCCGGTGGAAGAGGCCCCTTAGGGCCTCCAGGGGCACCCGGTCGGGGGAGACCTCGGAGAGCACGGCGAAGGCCAGGCCCGTGGCCAGGACGTAGGTGAGGAGGTAGAAGCCCAGGGCCTGGGCGTTCCCGGTGTAGAGGGCCAGGGCCATGTACCCGGCGTGGGCGATGGAGCTGTAGGCGAGAAGCCTTTTGGTTTCCTTCTGAGCCAAAGCGGCCAGGTTTCCCACCACCACGGAGAGGGCGATGAGGAAGGCGAGGGCGTCGGGGGCCCCGGGGGCCGCCACCCGGAGGAGGGCGGCGAAGGCCGCGGCCTTCACCGAGGTGGCCATGAAGAGGACCACCGGGGTGGGGCTTCCCTGGTAGACGTCCGGGGTCCAGAAGTGGAAGGGGGCGAGGGCCACCTTGAAGCCGAGGCCCACCAGGAGGAGGCCCAGGGCCAGGGCGTAGAGGGGCCCCTTCCCCGGCGTGCCCGCGAGGAAGCTCCCCGTGGCCCCGTAGTGGAGGGCCGCCCCGTAGAGGAAGAAGGCGGCGGCCAAAGCCCCCAGGAGGAAGTACTTGAGGGCGGCCTCGAGGCCCTGCCCCCTTCTCCAGGTGGCGAGGGCGTAGAGGGGAAGGGAGAGGGCCTCGAGGGCCACGAGCAGGAGGATGAGGTTCTTGGTGGAGGCCAGGAGGTGCATCCCGAAGGCGGCGTAGAGCACCAGGAGGTAGAACTCAAACCGCCGCGAGCGCACAAGGCCCAGGGTCCAGAGGGCCCCAAGCAGGGCGAGGAGGGTGAAGACCTGGGAGACGCCGTCCACCTGGTAGGGCCCGAAGGCGAAGGGCTTCCCCCAGGTGAAGAGGAGGGAGAGGAGGGCAAGGCTTAAGCCCAGGATGGTGAGCCGCTTGAAGAGGGCCACGGGAACGAAGAAGCCCAGGAGGGTGAGGGCTACCGAGAACAAGGTGAAGACCAAGAGGGTCATGCGCCACCTCCGAGAACCTTGGCGAAGGCTTCCGCCAGGGGCCTAAGGCCCTGGAGGAAGTACCCGGGGAAGACCCCCATGAGGAGGAGGGCCGCCACCACGAGGAGGGCGAAGCTCCACTCGTCCCCCTTCAGGTCTTCCACGCTCCGGTTTCCTTCCTCCCAGAAGGTCTTCTGGAAGGCGGTGAGGGCGTAGGCCGCGGAGGCGATCACCGAGAGGAAGGCCAAGGCGGCAAGCCAGGGACTGGCCTTATAGGCTCCGAGGAGGGTTAGAAACTCCCCGGGGAAGCCGGAAAGCCCGGGGAGCCCCACCATGGCGAGGAAGAGGAAGAGGAAGAGGGCGGCCAGGCCCGGGGCGCTTTGCGCCAGGCCCCGGTAGCGCCCGATCTCCAGGGTGTGGAGCCTCGCGTAGAGTTGCCCGAAAAGGAGGAAAAGCCCCCCGGTGTAGACGCCGCTCGCCGCGAGGAGGTAAAGGCCCCCAAGGGCCCCTTCCGGCGTGCCCGAGAAGACTCCCAAGGCCGCTACTCCCATGTGGGAAAGCCCGGCGTAGGCCAGGAGGGTCTTGGCCTCCTTGGCGGCGAAGGCCACCCAGGCCCCGTAGAGGGCGGAGAGGGCGGCGAGGAAGAGGAGGAGGCCCTGGACTTGGGCGAAGCCCTCGGGGGCCAGGGGGATGGCGTAGCGGAAGAAGGCGAAGACCCCTACCTTGTAGAGGGTGCCGAGGGCATCGGCGAGCCCCGAGGGGTGGTTCTCCCGGTGGAAGAGGGGGAGCCAGGCGTGCACGGGGAAGAGGGGCGTCTTGATGGCGAAGGCCAGGGCGAAGCCCAGGAAGACCCAGAAGGCGGCCTCTCCCCGCACGGGGTGGGCGAGGAGGTCCTGGAGGAGGAAGGTGGGGCTGCCCCCCAGGGCCTTCGCCGCCAGGATGGCGGCCAGCATGGGAAGGCTTCCCGCCAGGGTGAAGAGGAGGAAGGTGTAAAGGGCCCGGAGGCGCCCTTCCCCCCCGTAAAGGAGAAGCATGAGGAGGGCGGGGATGAGGGCGGCCTCAAAGAAGACGTAGAAGACGAGGAGATCCCGGGCGGCGAAGAGACCCAAAAGAAGCCCCTCCATGAGGAGGGCGAGGCCCAAGAAGCGCCCCTCCACCCTCGCCGCCAAAGCCCCCAGGAAGACGGTGAGGGCGATGGTGAGGAAGAAGAGGGCGGAAAGCCCGTCCAGGCCGAAGGCCCAGTACACCCCCGCCCCGGGGAGGAGGGGGGCCTGGAAGGCGTGGGCCACCCCGCCCGGGTGGGTCAGGAAGAGGTAGAGGTTGAGAAGGAGGGAAAGCCCCGCCCCCAGGACCCCTAAGGTCCGGGGAAGGCCCAGAAGAAGGAGGATTCCAACGAGGATGGGTAAAAGGATCGCCAGGACTACCACCGCATCACCCCCAAGAGGACCAAGGCGCCCAGCACGAAGAGCAGGGCGTAGAGCCTGAGGTACCCCGTCTGCAGGCGGCCTAAGGTCTGGCCCAGGCCCCGCACCCCATCCCCTAGGCCAAAGTACCCCCGAAGGAGGCCGGCGTCCCCGTAGAAGAGGGCCTCCGCCAGGGCCTTCAAGGGGTTCACGATGAGGGCGTTGTAGGCCCGGTCCACGTAGAAGGCCTCCCGGCTCGCCGCCTCAAAGGCCAGATACCAGGCGGGGAAGGCCTTGCGCTGGAAGAAGACGAAGCCCGCCCAAAGCCCCAAAAGGGCCACCGCCGCCGAGAGGGCGATGAGGCCCCACTCCGCCCCAAGGGAAAGATGGTGGGCCTCCACCTCGGCCAGGGCGGGCTTCAAAAAGGGTTCCAGAACGTTGGGCAGGGGGTGGGGCAGGGCGAGGTACCCGGCGAGAACCGCCCCTAAGGCGAGGAGGTGGTTGGGCCAGAGCATCACCGGCGGGGCCTCGTGGGGGTGGTGGTGGCCCCGTTCCTCCCCCAGGAAGACCAGGACGAACCAGCGCATGGCGTACATGGCGGTGAGGACGGCCACGAGGAGCGCCCCCACGTAGAACCCCACCCCGCCGAAGGGGTAGGTGAGGGTGGCGGCGAGGATGGCGTCCTTGGAGAAGAAGCCGGAGAGCAGGGGAAGGCCGCCTAAGGCCAAGGCCCCGATGAGGGCGTGGTAGCGGGTCATGGGCAGGTGCTTCCAGAGGCCGCCCATCTTCCGCACGTCCTGCTCGCCCCCCAGGGCGTGGATCACGCTCCCCGAGGCCAGGAAGAGGAGGGCCTTGAAGAAGGCGTGGGTGAAGACGTGGAAGAGGGCGGCCCAGTAGGCCCCCACCCCCGCCGCCAGGAACATGTACCCGAGCTGGCTGATGGTGGAGTAGGCGACGATTTTCTTGATATCGGTCTGGCCGAAGGCGGATAGCGCCCCATAGGCCGCGGTGAGGAGGCCGATCACGGCGATGGCGTAGGAGACGTCGGGGAGGGCGCTGTAGAGGAAAGAGCTTCGGGCGATGAGGTAGACCCCCGCCGTCACCATGGTGGCCGCGTGGATCAGGGCGGAAACCGGGGTGGGGCCGGCCATGGCGTCGGGGAGCCAGACCATAAGGGGGATCTGGGCGCTCTTGCCCACGGCCCCGAGGAAGAGGAGGAGGCCCGCCAGGGCGAGGAGGCTAGGGTTCCTCAGGGGGCCTTCCAGGGCCTCTCTAAGCTCGCTGATGGAGAGGGTGCCGTAGAGGGCAAAGAGGATGGCCATGCCCAGCATGAAGCCCAGATCGCCGATGCGGTTCACGATGAAGGCCTTGCGGGCGCTGTCGGCGTACTGGGGGTTCTGGTACCAGAAGCCGATGAGGAGGAAGCTCGCCAGGCCCACCCCTTCCCAGCCGATGAACATCACCGGGTAGCTGTCGGCGAGGACCAGGGTGAGCATCATGGCGATGAAGAGGTTGAAGTAGGCGAAGAAGCGGCTGTAGCCGGGGTCCCCCGCCATGTAGCCGATGGCGTAGACGTGGATGAGGAAGCCCACCCCGGTGACGATGAGGAGCATGAAGCCGGAGAGGGGGTCCAGAAGGAGGCTGAAGGGGATGCCGGGAAGCCACTCCGCCTGGAAGCGGGCCCCTCCCGAGAGGAGAAGCCCCGCCCCCAGGAGGAAGGAGGCCAGGACGAGCCCCGAGGCGATGACCCCGGGGAGGGGCTCCCGCATCCTTTTGCCGAAAAGCCCCATGAGGGCGAAGCCCAAGAGGGGCAGGAGGATGGTGAAAAGAAGCGCCATGCTCACCCCCTAAGCTCGGAGAGGTCGTCCACCGCGGTGCTCTCCCGGTGGCGGAAGATGGCCACGATGAGGCCGAGGCCCACCGCCACCTCGGCGGCGGCGATGGCGATGACCATGAGGGCGGCCACCTGGCCCTCGAGCCCATAGGCCCGGGCGAAGCCCACCAGGGAGAGGTTGGCCGCGTTCAGCATAAGCTCTATGGAAAGGAAGACCAAAATGGCGGTCCTCCGGGTGAGGACCCCGTAGACCCCGAGGGCGAAGAGGAGGGCGGAGGCGAGGAGGAAGCTCACCGCGCCACCTCCTTCTCCCGCTCCTCCCGGGGCAGGGCGTCCAGGGGGCGGGAGGGCTCTACCAGGGCCACGGCCACCACCGTGGCCACCATGAGGAGGAAGCCCACGGCGAGGAGCACCAAAAGCCAGTCCCCATAGAGGAGGGGCCCCAGGGTCTGGGGAAGCCCGCCCTTAAGGTCCTGGGTGAAGGCGAGCTTTAGCCCCCAAAGCCCCGAAAGGAGAACCCCCGCCACCCCCAAGGCGAGGAGGGCGGCGAGGGGCTTGGAGCGCACCAGGGGGTCAAACCCGATCTCCCCCTGGGCGGCGAAGAGGAGCATGATGACGAAGAGGAAGAGGACCACGATGGCCCCGGCGTAGACGATGACCTGGATGAAGCCCAAAAAGCGGGCGTCCAGGGCCACGTAGACCCCGGCGAGAACGAGGAAGTTGAAGATCAGGGCCAAGGCGGCGTGGATGGCGTTCCTAAGGGTGACCACCAGCATCCCGCTTGCGAGGAGCAGGGCCACCGCTAGGCCTTCTAGGAGGCTCACGGCTTCCTCCTTTCCGTGGGGGCTTGGAAGCCCTCCAGCTCGGGCCGCACGTAGGGCACCACGTAGCCGGGCTTGACCGCCTTGCCCGTGATCTTGGCCTCCCGGCGCTGGGGCTTGGTGCCCACCACGTCCACCAGCATGTCCTCCTTGCCGTAGACGAGGTCGGAGTACTGGTAGTCCGCCATCTCAAAGTCGTACCCCAAGACGATGGCCCCCGTGGGGCAGGCCTCCTCGCAGAGGCCGCAGAAGATGCACCGGAGCATGTTGATCTCGTAGACCTTGGCGTACCGCTCCCCCGCCGAGACCGGGTTTTCCGGGTCGTTCTCCGCCGGCTCCACGTAGATGGCGTAGGCGGGGCAGGCGGCGGCGCAGAGGGAGCAGCCGATGCACTTCTCCAGCCCGTTCGGGTGCCTCGTGAGGACGTGCCGCCCGTGGAAGCGGGGCTTCAGGGCCACGGGGGCGTCGGGGTAGGGGACGGTCACCGGCTTGGAGAAGAGGTACTTGAGGGTAATGCCGAGGCTTTGGGCGAGGGCCTTCAGGGTCATGCGCCACCTCCTTTGCGGGCGGGCTTAGGGGAGTAGAGGACCGCTCCGAGAAGCCCCAGGAAGCTCAGGGCGGAGAGGTAGAGGAGGTAGGTCCTGGGGAGGTCCAGGGCCACCACGAGGGCGGTGACCAGGAACCAGAGAAGGGCCAAGGGGAAGAGGAAGCCCCAGCCGAAGCGGAGGAGCTGGTCGTAGCGCAGGCGGAACCAGGTGGCCCGGATCCAGATGAAGAGGAAGAGGAAGAAGGCGATTTTGAGGAACATCCAGAGGTAGGGGACCTCGAGGACGGGCATGGTCCAGCCGCCCAGGAAGAGGGTGGGGATGAGGGCGCTGGCGGTGATGAGGTGGATGTACTCCGCCATCTGGAAGAGGGCCCACTTGATGGAGCTGTACTCCGTGTGGTAGCCGCCCACCAGCTCCTGCTCCGCCTCGGGGAGGTCAAAGGGGGTGCGGGCGGCCTCGGCCAGGGCGGCGGTGGCGTAGAGCAAGAAGGCGGGGAAGGCGTAGAGGAAGAGCCAGCCGTGCGCCTTCTGCCAGTTCACGATCTCGTTCAGGTTGAGGCTCCCCACCAGAAGCACCGGGGAGAGAAGGGCGAGGCCGAGGCCGAGCTCGTAGGAGATGAGGCTCGCCGAGGAGCGAAGGGACCCGAGGAGGCTATATTTGCTTCCCGAGGCCCAGCCCGCCAGGAAGATGCCGTAGATGGCCATCTCGCTCACGGCGAAGAGGTAGAGGAGGCCCAGGTCCAGGTTGAGCACCCAAGGTTGGTAGCCGAGGAAGCTCCCCGGCGGGCCGAAGGGGATGGCCCCAAAGGCCAGGAGGGCGAAGACCACGCTGATGAGGGGGGCCAGAACGAAGAGGACCTTGTCGGCCCGCTCCACCACCAGGTCTTCCTTGAAGATGCTCTTGATGGCGTCGGCGAGGGGCTGGAGGAGGCCCATGGGCCCCACCCGGTTCGGGCCCAGGCGCACCTGGAAGCGGGCGAGGAGCCTCCGCTCCACTAGGGTCATGAAGGCGAAGGCGGTGAGGAGGCCCACCACCACCAAAAGGGCCTTCAGGGCCACCATCCAGTAAGGGTCAAGGGAGTGGCTCACGCTTCACCTCCTGCGGGAACCAGAACCCGGCCCTCCACGAGGAGGCCCGCCGCGGGCCCCAGGGCCGAGAGGTAGAGGAAGCCCTGGGGGAGGTCCTCCCGGTGGACCACCCGGGCCTCGAGGCGGCCGAAGGGGGTCTCCACGGCCACCTGGGCCCCCTCGGGGAGGAGCTCCGCCCGGGCCGTCTCCGGGTGGGCCCAAAGCTCGGGGCTCGCCGCTTCCCGGGCCTTGCCCACGGCCTGGTGGGCCTTCCACATGCTGGGCCGGAGGTAGAGCTGGCCCCCTCGGGCCTTGGGCCTAAGGGTCCGGGTGCGGAAGGCGAGGAGGCCCATGGGCCCCGGGACCCCCCTCTTCCTGAGCTCCCGCTCGGCCTCGAGGTGAAGCCGGAAGGGGGGCCTCACCCCCAGGGCCTCGGCCAGGAGGGCGAGGACCTGGAGGGCGCCCTCCGCCTCCCCGTTCTCTATGGGGGCGGGGGCAAGGGGGAGGACCCGGCCCTCCAGGTTCACCAGGTGCCCCCGCTTCTCGTAGGGGGTGGGGGCGGGGAGGACCACGTGGGCGTACCGCTCCGCCAGGGGGTGGAGGTGGCTTAGGTGCATGACCACGAAGCGCTTCCCCTTAAGGGCCCCTTCCGGGGGCACGAAGCCAAAGTAGGCGTAGAGGGCCCCGGGCTCGTCCCAGGCGGCGCCCCTTTCCCCGGGGAAGACCCCCATGGCCTCGAGGCCCCGGGCGTTCGCCGCCGGGGTCATGGCGAGGACCCTGGCCCCTTTGCGCTCGGCGAGGAGGCGGGCCCTTTCCGCGGCCACGGCGTCCTGGAGCACCCCCGCCCCCAGGATGAGGACCGGGTTTTGCGCCCTTTCCCAGGCCTCCTTCGCCTTCTGCACCACCTCGCTTCCCTCCTTCTCCCCGAGGAGGGCGAGGAGGATCTCCCGCTCCTCCCCGGGCCTGTGGACCTCGTGGAGGGCGGCCCACTTCATGAGGGGCGCCCGGTAGGGGGCGAAGAGGGCCATCTTTTCCGCGCGGCGGGGCATCCTCTCCTTGATGGAGAGGTCGGCGAAGGGGGTGCCGTGGGCGAAGCGCTGAGGGGGCTTGAGGTCCCGCACGAACTCGGAAAGCCTGAGGTGGAGGATGGGGGCCTCCTCCGTGGGGTCCCCGAGGACCAGGGCGAAGTCCGCCCGCAGGAGGTCCTCCAGGGTGGCCGCCGGGAAGAGGCTCGCCGGGGCGGCGGTGCGGCCCTGGAAGTCCAGGTGGGGGGTCTTGAGGGCCTTGGCGAGCTCGGAGGCCAGGAGGCCCTCCTCGAGGGTGGCGTCGTGGGCCAGGTAAAGCCCCACCTCCTCGCCCCGCGCCTCCTTCAGGCCCTCCTTGAGGGCCAGGAAAGCCTCCTCCCAGGTGGCCTCCACGAGGCTTCCCCCCTTCCGCACCAAGGGGGTCTTGAGGCGGTCCTGGTCCGCCCACTCGTGGCCGAAGCGGCCCGCGTCGCAAAGCCAGATCTCGTTGACCTCGGGCACCTCTCGGGCCCGGACCCTCAAGAGCTCCCCGCTACGGGTGTCGGCGGTGATCCCACACCCCACCGCGCAGAGGGTGCAGGTGGTGGGCGTCTCCTCCATCTCCCAGTTCCGGGCGCGGAAGCGGGCGGTGAGGTCCAGAAGGGCCCCCACCGGGCAGATGTCCGTGATGTTCCCGGAAAAGCCCGAGGGGAGACCGAAGTCCATGGTGCCGATGAAGGTGTGCACGCCCCTTTCTATGAAGTCCAGGACCTCGTCCCCGGGGACCTCCTCAAAGTAGCGCACGCACCTTTTGCAGTGGATGCACCGCTCCCGATCCAGGACCACGAAGGGGGAGAGGGGGTGGTGCTTGTCCACGTGGCGGCGGGTGAACTCAAAGCGGGTGTAGACGGGAAGGGAGAGGGGGTCCTTCTGGTAGTACTTCTCGTAGAGCCCGTACTCCACGGTGCGGTCCTGGAGCTCGCAGGCCCCGCCCTTGTCGCAGGTGGGGCAGTCCAGGGGGTGGTTGAGGAGGGTGAACTCCACCATCCCCGCCTGGGCCTCCCGCACCACCTCGGAAAGGGTGTCCACCACCATCCCGTCCGCCACCGCGGTCACGCAGCTTGCGGCGAGCTTGGGCTGCCACTGGATCTCGGGCTCGCCCCGTTCGTTGAGGAGGGGCTTCCCGTCGGGGCCCTTTTTGGGGAGGCCGATCCGCACCAAACACATGCGGCAGGCCCCGATGGGGGAGAGGTGCTTTTCCGAGCAGAAGAGGGGCACGTCGTACCCCGCGTGGAACACCGCGTCCATGACGCTCGTCCCCGGGGGCACCTCCACCAGGCGGTCGTTGACCTTGACCCTTACCATGTCACCTCCAAAGCGTGGGCCTGGGTACGGGGCGCTTCTCCCGCGCCAGGGCCAGGTACTGGTCCTTGAAGTGCTTCAGAGAGCCCTTCACCGGCCACACCGCCGCGTCGGCCAAGGGGCAGAAGCTCCGCCCCTCAATGAGGGGGAGGAGGGCCTCGAGGTTCTCCACGTCCTTCTCCTCCCCCTCGCCCCGGCCGATCTTGGCGAAGAGGTTCACCATGAACCCCGCCACGCCCTCGCGGCAGGGGGTGCACTTGCCGCAGGACTCGTGGGCGTAGAAGCGGGTGAGGTTCCACATGGCGTCCACCATGCTCACCCGCTCGGGGATGAGGATCACGCCCCCCGTCCCCAGCATGGAGCCCTGGGCCTGAAGCCCCTCGTAGCTCATGGGGGTGTCCAGGACCTCCTCGGTGAAGGGCAAAGGCGGGGTGGAGGACCCCCCGGGGATGATGGCCTGGATGGGCTCCAGGGGCCCTCCGGCCCACTCGTAGATGAGCTCGCGGAAGGTGGTGCCCATGGGAAGCTCGTAAACCCCAGGGCGCTTCACCGGCCCCGAGACCTGGTAGAGCTTCATCCCCTTGGACCCCTCCGTGCCCATCTGGGCGAACCAGTCCGCCCCCCGCTCCATGATGGGCACCACCGCGGCCAGGGTCTCCACGTTGTTGATGGTGGTGGGCTTGCCCCAAAGGCCTGCCTGGGCGGGGAAGGGGGGCTTGAGGCGGGGGTTGGCCCTCAGGCCCTCGAGGGAGTTCATGAGGGCCGTCTCCTCCCCGCAGATGTAGGCCCCGGCCCCCCGGTGGACGTGGAGGTCAAAGGAGAAGTCCGTGCCGAAGAGGTTCTTCCCCAGGTAGCCCCGGGCCCGGGCCTCCTTTATGGCCTGCTCCAACCTGTCCGCCGCCCTCCGGTACTCCCCCCGGACGTAGATGTAGCCCACCGTGGCCCGGATGGCGTACCCGGCGAGGATCATCCCCTCAATGAGGAGGTGGGGGACGTCCTCCAGGATGTAGCGGTCCTTGAAGCTCCCGGGCTCGGACTCGTCGGCGTTGCAGATGAGGTAGTGCTGCTTCCCGTCCTTGGGCATGAAGCTCCACTTGACCCCCGTGGGGAAGCCCGCCCCGCCCCGGCCCCGTAGCCCGGAGCGCTTCACCTCCTCTATGACCTCGTCCGGGGTCTTTTCCTTGAGGACCCGCTTCGCCGTCTCGTACCCCCCGTGCCGGAGGTAGTAGTCCAGGGTCCAGGACCCCTCCTTCCCCACGTGGGCGTAGAGGGTCCTCTGGAACCTGGGGTCCAGTCCGGAAAGAATGGGCCCGGTCATCCCTCCACCTCGTGCACGTGGTGGCCGCACTTGCCGGGAAGCTCAATCTCCTCAAGCCGCTTCCCCGCCCTAAGGCCCGCAAGAAGGGCCTCAAGCCTCGCCCGGGTCACGCACTCCACGTAGGGCTCGTCGTTCACCTGGATCACGGGGGCGGTGTGGCAACTGCCCAGGCACTCCACCTTCTGCACGCTGAAAAGCCCGTCCGGGGTCACCTCCCCGGGGCCGATCCCTAAGGTTTCTGTGAGGTAGTCCCAAAGCTCCTCCGCCCCGGCGAGCTTGCAGCTTAAGGTGGCGCAGACCTGGAGGTGGTACTTCCCGGTGGGCACGAACTGGTAGTAGGAGTAGAAGCTCGCCACCCCCAGGACCTCGGTGGGCGTGGTGCCCACCAGGCGGGCGATCTCCTCTATGCGCTCGGGCCGGATCCAGCCCTCCTCCTGCTGCACCCGCCGGAGAAGGGGCATAAGGGCGGCGCGGCGCCCTTCCGGCGGGTACTTGGCGAAGGTCTCCTCCAGGAAGTCCTGCTTGTCGTCAAAGAAGCCCATCTTCCCTCCCTAGCGGTCCACGTCCCCCATCACGGGGTCCAGGCTGGCGATGATGGCCACCATGTCCGGCACCTGCTCCCCCTTGCAGGCGTAGGGGAGGCTTTGCAGGTTGACGAAGCTCGGGGCCCGCACCTTGACCCGGTAGGGCATGGAGCCGCCGTCGGAGACGATGTAGTAGCCGAGCTCCCCCCGGGCCGACTCCGTGGGCACGTAGACCTCCCCCTTGGAGGGGTGGAAGCCCTCGGTGTAGTGCTTGAAGTGGTAGATGACCGCCTCCATGGAGGTCTCCAGGAGGTGGCGGGGGGGCGGGGTGATCTTGGGGTTGGGGTCGCGGATGGGGCCCGGTTCCAAGCGCTCCAGGGCCTGCTTGAGGATCTTCACCGACTCCCGCATCTCCCGGATGCGGACCATCATCCGGTCAAACACGTCTCCCTTTTCCCCCAGGGGCACGTCAAAGCTGTAGGTCTCGTAGCCCGAGTAGGGGTAGGCCTTGCGCACGTCGTAGTTCACCCCGCTCGCCCGCAAAGACCCCCCGGTGAGGCCGAGATGGATGGCCACCTCGGGCGGGATCACCCCCACGCCCCGGGCCCTCTCGTAGAAGATGGGGCTTTCGGCGAAGAGGGCCTCGTACTCGTCAATGCGGTGGGGCATGACCTCCAGGAACTTCCTGAGCTCGGGGACGAACTCCTCCGGCAGGTCCTCCTTCACCCCGCCGATGCGGATGTAGTTGTGGTGGAAGCGTTGGCCCGTGACCCACTCAAAGAGGTCCAGGATGGCCTCCCGCTCCCGGAAGGCGTAGAAGAAGGGGGTGAGGGCCCCGAGGTCCAAAAGCCCCGTCCCCAGGAAGACCAGGTGGCTCGCCAGGCGGGAGAGCTCGTTGAGGATGACCCTTATGGTCTCCGCCCGGGGCGGCACCACCGCCCCCACCAGCTTCTCCACCGCCAGGGCGTAGGCCAGGTCGTGGGCGAAGGAGTGGAGGTAGTCCATCCGGGGGGTGTAGGTGAGGTTCTGGAGGTAGGTGCGGTGCTCCATGGTCTTCTCAAAGCCCGTGTGGAGGTAGCCGATGTGGGGCACCACCTCCAAGACCTCCTCCCCGGAGAGGGTCACCACCAGGCGGAGCACCCCGTGGGTGGAGGGGTGCTGGGGGCCCACGTTCAGGGTCATGACCTCGGTGCGGAGCTCCCGGGGCTCCTCCAGGGGGGCGTCCAGCTCCAGGTAGTCTTTCATCTGACCTCCTTGGCCTTCATTAGGTCGGCCCAGAGGGCGCGGTAGCCCTTGCGGCTCCCGCCCTTGTAAAAGGTGAGGCCGGGGTCCTTGCCGGTTAAGGCGGCGCGAAACTCCGCCGGGATGATGTAGCGCCCCTCGCGGAAGAGGGTGGGGGTTTCGCCCAGGGGGAAGTCCTTGCGCAAGGGGTGGCCCTCGAGGTCCTCCGGGGTGAGGATCTTGCGGAGGTCGGGGTGGCCCTCAAAGACGATGCCGAAGAGGTCGTAGACCTCCCTTTCCAGGAAGTTCGCGCTCCCCCAGAGGTCGGTCACCGTGGGGAGCCTGGGGTCCTTCTCGGGGACAAAGACCCGGGCGAAGAAGCGGCTCCCGTCCCCATCCCTGTAGCCCGGCAGGGAGACCAGCTCGTAGACCACGGCGAAGCGCTCGGGGCGGGGGTCGGGGTACTCCAGGTAGTCTATCCCCACGATGTCCGCCAGGTAGTTGAAGCCCATCTCCTTGTACCGGGCCATCTCCTCCTTGAAGCCCTCCCTCGGCAGGACCACCCAGAGGTTGCCGAGGCCGTTGTCCTCAATGGGGTACCCCTTGGCCCGGGCCTCCTCCAAGACGCGTTCAAGCCGCATGCCTCACCCCCTCGCCCGCCGCCAGGCGGCCACGGGCGGAAGCTTCCGGCCGCTTTCGTCGTAGGCCTCGCCCCGCACCTTCTTCTGGAGCTGCATCACCGCGTAGATGAGGGCCTCGGGCCTCGGGGGGCAGCCGGGGACGTAGACGTCCACCGGCACCACGGAGTCCACGTTCTGCACGATGGCGTAGTTGTTGAACATCCCCCCCGAGCTCGCGCAGGCCCCCATGGAGATCACCCACTTGGGGTCGGGCATCTGCTCCCAGACCCGGCGCATCACCGGGGCCATCTTCTTGGAAAGCCTCCCGGCCACGATCATCACGTCCGCCTGGCGCGGGCTTGCCCGGAAGACCTCGCTCCCGAAGCGGGCCAGGTCGTTGCGGGCGTCGGTGGAGGCCATCATCTCGATGGCGCAGCAGGCGAGGCCGAAGGTGGCGGGCCACAAGGAGTTGCTCCGCCCCCAGGCCACGAGCTTCTCCAGGGTGGTGAAGAGGATCCCCTCCCTTTCTAGCTCCTGCACGTCCCGCTCAAAAAGGTCCTTCAGCGCCACCGCATCACCCCCTTCCACCACTCGTAGAGGAAGCCCACGAAGAGGAGGAGGGTGAAGGCCAGGACCCCGAGGAAGCCGTAGAGGCCAAGCCCGCCCGCGCTCACCGCGTAGGGCCAGAGGAAGGCCACCTCCACGTCAAAGAGGATGAAGAGCATGGCCACCACGTAAAA
>NZ_JBWGQW010000009.1:22803-48799 GCF_056332225.1 Thermus sp.
GAAGTGGACGGGAAAGCGCCGCACCTCCCCGGCGGGGTCGTTCCCCGACTCGTAGGGCATGAGCTTGGCCCGCCCCGGCTTCTTGGGGCCGAGGAGGGCCCCCACCAAAAGGGCCGCCACCCCGACGAAGAGGGCCACCCCCAGGTAGATTAGGATGTTCACGTACTCCGCTATGGGCGCCAAGGTCCCCTCCTTTCGTGCATCCCTTCACGAGCAGGGTCCCCAAATTCCCAAGGACCCGCCCAGGTTCCTGCCCATCTTACTACCTCATCCCCGGGACAAAGGGGTAGGGCTACACCGTGCCCGAGGCTATTGGTGTAGCTCCCCGCGTTATGGGACAAACGCCGCTACACCTCGGTGTAGGTAAGCGCCTCCTGCAGGCGGCGGAAGGCCTTTAGGTCCAGCTCCTCGGCCCGCACTCCCTGGGAAAGGCCCAGGGCCTTTAGGGCCTCACCCACCCGCGCCTTGGAGTAGCCCGCGGCGGCTAAGGCGTTGAGGAGGGTCTTGCGCCGCTTGGAAAAGGCGGCCTCCACCAGGGCGAAAAGCCCTGGGTCGTCCGGGGCCCCCGTGGGGGTGAGGCGCACCAGGCTGCTCCACACCTTGGGCGGGGGGAAGAAGGCCCCGGGGGGGAGGTCAAGGAGCCTTTCCGCCCGGGCGTGGTGGGCGACCCGCAGGGTGAGGACCCCGTAGGCCGGGGTCTTGGGCCTTGCGGTCATGCGCTCGGCCACCTCCTTCTGCACCAGGAAGACCAGGCGGGCGAAGCGCCCGGTTTTGAGGAGGCGGGTGACCAGAGGGGTGGCGATGTTGTAGGGGAGGTTGGCCACGAGGAGGCTTCCTTCCGGCACCTCCTCCCAGGGGTAGAGGAGGGCGTCCTGGAAGACGAGGCGCGCCGGGAGGCCCGAAAGGGTCTCCTCCAGGACGGGCCTAAGGCGCAGGTCCTTCTCTATGGCCGTGACCTGGGCCCCGGCCTCGAGGAGGGCCCGGGTGAGCGCCCCAAGCCCCGGCCCCACCTCAAAGACGGGCCCGGTGAAGGGCCGGGCCGCCTCCACGATGCGGTGGAGGTGGGCCTCCGAGACCAGGAAGTGCTGGCCGAAGCGCTTTTGGGCGAAGAGGCCGTGGCGCAGGAGGAGCTCCCGCACCGCCTTGGGGGAGGCCAGGGGGTTAGCCATGGAGGCGCTTGACCCTAGGCCTCAAGGGCTCCTCCCCGGGGTCAAGCTCCAGGTACTCCCCGAGGTCCAGGGCGTCAATGAGGGCGAACCGCTCCTTGAGGAGCACTCCCTCCCTCATGGGCACGTGCCCGTAGACCCCGAAGCGGTAGCCCATGCGCTCCACGTAGTCGGGGGTGCGGAACCACCAGGTCTTGGGCTCGCTTTGGGCGTAGAAGAGGTCGTCGTACTCCTGAAGCCAGGGCACGGGGCCCACGTGGGCGAAGTGGACCCCCTTTAGCACCAGTTCCCGAGGGAAGGAGGCGAACCAGCGCTTCAGCCCCTCGGGTAGGGGCCGCCCCCCGTGCTCGGGGTGGAACTCCAGGTGCTTGAGGTGGCGGTTGCCCAGGATGGGCTCCCCCTTGAGGGCGGCCTCGTCGTGGTTCCCTAGGAGGATGGTCACGTGGCCTTCCGCCTCCTCCTGGAAGCCCTTCAGGCGAAAAAGCTCGCGGATCTGGGCTCCCGCGGCCAGGCGGAGGTGGGTGGGGTCCTCGGGGTCGTAGGGGGAGAGCCCTGTAAGGCGCTCGTAGTCCCGGAGGGTCTTGGGGTGGACCAGGTCGCCGAGGAGGACCAGGCGCGCCTCGCCCCTCCTCAGGGCCGCCGTGGGGCGGAGGTGGGCGTCGGCCAGCCCCTCGGCCTTGAGGAGGCGCCAAAGGGCGGGGAAGTTGGCGTGGAGGTCCCCGACGGCGATGACCCTCATCCCTTGAGGAGTTTCCGAAGCTCCCCGTAGAGGCTCCGGGTTTCCTCGGGGGTCTTGCCGTAGCCCCCGTATTTGGTGATGATCCGGGCCGCCTCCTTGCCCAGGCCCTTCTCCTTGAGCCTCTCCAGGAGCTGGTCAATGAGGCGGTAGGCCTCGGGCTTTTCCTCTTCTTCCGGGGCCTCGAGGCCCTCCCCCTCGCTCTCGGGGAGGCTTGGGGGGGTGAAGCGGCCCTTCTCGGGGTCGTAGTCCACCCACTGCTTCTCCAGGCGGTAGAGGTACCGCCCCACGCCGAACTTCACCGCCGCCCGCTTGAGGGCGTCGGAGAAAGCGGCCTTTAGAGAGTCCCCCTCCCCCACGTCCTCCTTGGTGACCCCGAGGACGGTGAGGCGGCACTTGACCTCGCAAAGGCGCTCCCGCTTCTCCCCCCGCTCGTCCCCCAGGAGGCGCTCCTGGTCGGAGAGCACCTCGTAGGCATCGTGCCAGCCCTCCGGGCCCACCACCTTGTCCAGCCGGTCCAGTACGGTGCGGGCGTCCACGTAGGGGACCACGAGGGCGCGCCGTTTGTCCCGGGAAAGGGCCTCTATGCGCCACTGCACCTCCCCTTTGGGGAAGGGTTCGGCTAGCTTGCGCCAGACTTCGTCCATAGGTCCAAGTTTACTTTAGCCTTTTCTCACCCTAAAGTTCCTCAGAGGAGGGAAGCTAGAGACATGAAGCGCTGGCTTTGGTTTCTGCCTTTTCTGGCCGTGGCTTGGGCTTTGGAGGTCCGCCTCACCGCCACCCTCGCCTTTGACCTCTTTCCCCAAGCGGTGGTGGTGGAGCGGGTGGCTGAGCCCCAGGGTATCCTGGTGGTCTACAGCTACTCCCGGCCGGAGGCCATCTTCCGCTACCACGACGAGGACCTCCGCCGCCGGGGCTGGGTGCGGGTGAAGTACGAGGTAAAAAAGAACGAGTGGAAGGCGGAGTACCGGAAGGGTAAGGCCAAGGCCACCCTCTCCGTCAAGGACAAGAAGGGCCGGGTGGAGGTGCGCCTTAAAGAAGGGGACTAGACAAGGCCCGGGCCCCTTGCTACCCTAAGGGGCGCGTGGGGCCGTGGCGCAGCTGGGAGCGCGCCTGAATCGCACTCAGGAGGTCACGGGTTCGAGTCCCGTCGGCTCCACCAAAAACCCCCGCCCAAAGGCGGGGGGCAAACGTCTTGGTAGGAGGAGTTGCCGGAAAGCCGTACGAAGAGGGTGTCGGCGGTGTTCCAGATCGTCGGGCTTCCCCGGGAGGACCAGGATTAGCGTTTACGGAGGCGTTACCCTCATACCCTTTTGGCGTGAATCCTTCGCCTAAGCCAAGGCCCTAAGGCCTCTGTGGGCCTTCTTTCCCGGGGCCCCCAGGCTGGCGCAAGCCAGCCTGGGGTGGTATTACAGGCCGAGGAGCCACTCCACGAAGGCGTTCACCACGTCGTTCTCTGCTAGGAGTTCGGGGTTTTCCAGGACCGCTAGGTAAAAGGCGCGGACGAGGTCTGGGGGGGGATCCCTAAGAAGCTCCTGGACGCTTTTTCCCGGGTAGGGTCCCTTCTCCAGAGGGGCGGTCAGGCGGGGGGTGGTGGCCAGGGGAGCGGCCTCCTTGAAGGCTTCCAGGGTTCTCTCCAGGAGGAGGCGCTCCCCGTCCACACCCAGGGCTTCCTTAGGGGTAAGGAGGGGGTTTCCCGAGAGGCCCCGCGCCTCGAGGCCCAGGGCGTAGAGCCTCCGGGCGAGGCTCGGTGGGCCCGCCTCCAGGGAGAGGAGGACTTGGGCCTTCCCGTAGCGGACCTCGAGGGTGTACCGCCCCTCCTCCGGCAGGGTGACGGCGGGGGCCACCTCCTCCAGGGCCGCCGTGAGGGGAGGGAAGCCCAGGGGCTTGGACTCTCGGGCCACCGCCTCCCCCTCCCGCCAGAGGAGGGTTTCCAGGGCCTCCCTGCCCAGGTAGGGGGTTCCCTCCAGGCGCACCACGGGGAAGACCGCCTCCCCTTTGCGGAAGGGCCGGGCGTCCTGGTCTTCGGGGATAAGGGTCAGCCTGAGGACCTGGAGGCGCACCTGGGGGGCCTCGAGGCGGGCCAGGGCCCTCCTGGCGGCGAAGGCGGCGGGGTGCTTGGGGTAGGCCTCGAGGAAGGCCCGGTAGAGGGGTGGGGCCTCCAGGCCCGCCCGCTCCGCCAGGTAGGCCCGGAAGAAGAGGGCCAGGGGCTCTTTCCGTTCCTCCAGGTCCTTCAAGGCCTCGGGGTAGTCCTCGCCCTGGTCCAGCCTCAGGGCCCGGTCGTAGGCGGCCTTGGCCCCGAGGAAGTCCCCGTAGATGGCCCTGAAAAGCCCCAGGTTGTAGTAGGCGGTGGCGTTGGGGTTTAGGCCTACCGCCTTTTCCGAGGCCCGGATGGCCCGGGGGAGGTCCCCGGTGAGGTAGTAAGCCCAGCCCAGGTTGGTCCAGTAGAGCCAGTAGTCGGGGCGGAGGGCGAGGGCTTTGAGGAGGGCTTCCTTGGCCTCCTCCCCCTTGCCCTCCTGGAAAGCGGCGAAGCTCACCTCTTCCCAGGCCGAGGGGAGTTCGGGAAAGGCTTCCGCAAGCTTCCTCGCCGAGGCCTTCCAGCGCTCGTCCTCCAACGCCCGGAAGAGGAGGTGGGCCGCCGTCCTTTCCAGCACGTCCCCTTCCTCCATGGCCTCCGCCAGGGCCAGGGCCTCCTCCTTTTTCCCCTCGGCGAGGAGCCGGAAGGCCTCGTAGGCCCGGGGGAGCCTCCCCTGCCAGAGGAGAAGGAGCCTCTCTGGAAGAAGCCCCTCAAGAAGCCCGCTTCCCCGGCCTTCCTTCAGGTCCAGGGCGGAGCGGTGCAGGGGGTCGGGGTCCTCCCCCTGGGCCAGGGCCCGGAGGCGTGCCTCGGGGAGGGAGGGCTTGGGCAGGGCGCTGAAGCGGGGGGCCAGCCCCTGCCCCTCCAGCCAGAGCCAGGCCACGGCGGGGGAGGGGAAGAGGCCCTCCTTCACCCCTCCTTCCTGGGCCAGGTAGAGGCGCAGGCCGCCCCGCTCCTCCTTTCCCACGAGGAGCCAGGTCGCCCCGGTGATTTCCCGGGCGAGGCGGGCCCCGCCCGGGCTGTAGAGGCCCCCGGCCAGGTCGTACCCGCCCTGCCAGGGGGGGTCGGGAAGGAGGAGGGCGAGGAGGGTGGGGGGCGGGGCCTTCAGCCCTTCCGCGAAGGCCTGGGCCAGGGTGTAGCCCCCTTTCCCCTCAAAGGGCAGCACCAGCCCCTGGGCCAGGGCGAGGCCGAGGAACCAAACGCCTGCGAGGGAGCGCCGCATGGCCTCACTTTAGCGCTTTTCCTTGAGGACGAGGTAAGCGAAGCGGAATAGCCTTGGGGCCCGCCGCCAGCGCTTCGGGTCCAGCCCCACCCTTAGGAGCCACTCCAGGCCAAGCCTCTGGGCCCAAAGAGGGGGGCGCCTGGCCTCTCCCGCCAGGACGTCCAGGGTGCCCCCCACCCCCATGGCCACCCGGGCCTCGAGGTGGGGCTTGTGGCGGTGGATGAAGGTTTCCTGCCTTTCGCCCATGCCCACGAGGAGGAGGTCGGGGGCCGCCTTCCGGATGGCCTCCACCACCGGGACCTCTTCCCGGAAGTAGCCGTGGTGGAAGCCCACCACCCTGGCCCCTAGGCGCTCCGCTTCCCGGGCGGCCCGCTCTGCCACCCCCGGCTTCCCCCCGAGGAGGTAGACCCGAAGGCCGGGAAAGCGGCGGAAGAGGGCCAGGGTGAGGTCCACCCCGGTGACCCGCTCCTTGAGTTCCACCCCCAAAAGGCGCTTCGCCGCCCAGAGGATCCCCACCCCGTCTGGGGTGACGAGCTCGGCCTCGAGGACGGCCCGCCTCAGGGCCTCGTCCTCCTGGGCCCGCACGGCGATCTCCGGGTTTAGGGTCACCACCTGGTGGGTCTTTGCCCCTTGAAGGAAGGCCCCGATGCGTTCCAAGGCCCCCTCCATGTCCACGGGGTCCAAGGGAAGCCCGAGGAGGGTCAGGCGCTCCATGCCACGAACCTCTGGGCGTAGCGGTCCTGGCTAAGGCCGTGGGCCTCCTTGGGGAAGAAGCGGACCTCGGCAAGCTTGGGCACCACGGGGTCCACCCCGATGAGGCTCGCCCAGGCCAGCTCCTCGGTGCGGCCCTGGCGGTGGAGGGCCTGGCCCTCGGGGCTTTGGAAGAGGGCCTCCTGGGGGTCGGGAAAGGCCTTGAGGAGGAGGGCGGGAAGGCTCGGCGGGGCCTCGGGGGCGAGCTTGCGCTCCAGAAACCCCAAGGCCACCGCCGCCGAAAGCGAGGGCTCGGGCGCCCCCGAGGGGCGGAGGGTGGGGTCCTTTAGCCCCCGGGCGGCCTCGAGGACCGCCTTGGCGTTCCTCAGGCTCGCCAGGTACACCTCCTCTTCTTCCGGGAGGAGGCTCGCGTTCAGGGTGGGGGCCGAGAGCACGGCCCGCCTGCCCCGGACCGCGGCGGCCTCCAGGTCCAGGAGGGAGAGCCTCCCGTGGAAGCCCTCCGGGGGAAACCCCTCCACTTCCCCGAGGAGAAGGGCCTCCTCCGGGAAGGCCTCCGCCAGGAGGCGGGCCACCTTCGGCCCCGGGGCCACCCAGACCTCCCGCGCCCCCAAGGCGAGAAGGCGGGTGAGGACGCTTCCCGCGGGCAGGACCTCCACCAGGATCAGGGGACCCCGGGCCGGCCTCAGGCACAGGTCAACCCGGCACACCCCGCCATGATACCCTAGCCTGGGCGTATGCGGCTTAAGGACCTGGGCGAACGGGCCCTCCTCGCGAGGCTCGCCCCCCTGGGCTACCCCAAGGAGGCCCCCCTCCCCCCGGGGGACGACGCCGGGGGGGTGTGGGCGGAGGGGAGGGCCTGGCTTCTCAAGACCGACGGCTTCCTCTACCGGGAGGTGGCCCTAAGGGGCATGGGGCCCTTTGAGGTGGGGTTTCGGGGGGTTTCGGCCACGGCCTCGGACCTCCTCGCCAAGATGGGGCGGCCCCTCGGCTTCACCCTCGGGCTCTTCCTCCCCGAGGACCTGGAGGAGGCCTTCGCCGTGGACCTTGTACGGGGCGCGGCGGAGGCGGCCAGGCGGCTTGGGGCCTTCCTCCTTGGGGGGGACACGAACCGGGGGGAGGAGGTGGCCCTCGCCGTCTCCGGCTTCGCCCTGGCGGAGGCCCCCCTGCCCCGGAGGGCCCGCCCCGGGGACCTCCTCTACTTGGCCGGGAACCGGTGGGGAGGACGGGGGCGGCCATAAGGGCCCACTATGAGGGGCGCTCCTTGGAGGGGTTTCCCGAAATCCGGGAGGCCGGTTTTTGCCCCTTGCCCCGCCTGGAGCTCCTGGCCCTTTCCGGCCTTCCCCGGGGAAGCCTGGACTCCTCCGACGGCCTCGCCGAGACCCTCTGGCAGCTTTCGGAGCTCGGGGTGCGGGTGGAGCTGGAGGCCCTCCCCCTCTACCCCGACGTCCTGGCCTTTGCGGGGAGGGAGGAGGAGGCCCTAGAGCTCGTCCTCTACGGGGGCGAGGAGTTTGAGGCGGTCCTCCTCCTGCCTCCAGAGGCCGAGGGGGAGGCCCTGGAGCGGGCTAGGGGGGCCGGGCTTCCCCTCTTCCGGGCGGGGCGGGTGGAGGAGGGGCAAGGGGTCTACCTCCGGGGGGAGGCGGTGCCCCGCAAGGGGTACGCCCACTTCTAGGCGCTGGCCCTGGTGGGGGCCAGAAAAGCCTCCCCGAAGCCCCAGGTGGGGTATTAGGGGGGAAGAAGCCAGCGGGTCTCCTCCCGGAGGACCCGGGCCAGGCGGGGGCGCCTTTGGGGCAGATTCGCCCACTCTTCCATACCGCTATACTCGGGGCATGCGGGCCTTCAAGGCGCACCTCCGGGGCCTCGCCCCTTACCCCTACAAGAAGGAGGAGGCCCCGGTGAAGCTGGACCAGAACGAAAGCCCCTTTGACCTCCCCGGGGAGCTCAAGGAGGAGGCCCTGAGGCGCCTTAGGGCCATCCCCTGGAACCGCTACCCGGAGATCCACGCGGAAGGCCTAAGGAGGAGGCTTTCCGCCCTTCTGGACTGGCCCGAGGAGGGGATCGTCCTGGCCCCGGGCTCCAACCTCCTGATCCTGGCCTTGAGCCTTGCGGCGGAGGAGGTCTTAGACCTTAAGCCCTCCTTCCCCCACTACGCCCACGCCGCCAAGGTGGCGGGGACGCCCTATGGGGCGGTGCCCCTGGGAGAGGGCTTTACCCTCCCCCTCGAGGCCCTCCTCGCCGCCTTTAGGGGCGGGGTCTTCTTCCTCCCCAACCCCCACGCCCCCACGGGGGCCCTCTTCCCCGAGGAGGCCCTTTGGGCCCTGGCGGAAAGGGCCAAGGAGGTGGGGGGGCTTTTGGTGGTGGACGAGGCCTACCGGGAGTTCGCCGGTACAGACTTCCGCTTCCTCGCCCGGCAAAACCCCCACGTGGCCCTGCTTCGCACCTTCTCCAAGGCCTTTTCCCTGGGGGGGGTTCGCGCCGGGTACCTCCTGGGAAGCCCGGAGGTGGCGGGGGTGGTGCGGGAGGTGCTTCCCCCCTTCGTCCTCCCCGCCCACACCGGGGCCATCCTGGAGGTGGTCCTGGAAAACCCGGGCTACGTGGAGAAGGCGGTGGAGGAGGTGGTGGCCCAGAGGGAGCGGGTCTACCGGGAACTCCTCGCCCACCCCACCTGGCGCCCCTACCCGAGCCGCGCCAACTTCCTCCTGGTGAAGACCCCGGACGCGGAGGAGGCCTTCCGCCACCTCCTCGCCCAGGGCGTCCTGGTGCGCAGGCAGGACCGCTACCCGGGGCTTGAGGGGTGCCTCCGGGTCACCATCGGCCGGAAGGAGGAGATGGACGCCTTCCTCAAGGCGGCCTTTGGGGTGGCCTATGCGTGAGGCCCTGGTGGAGCGGGCCACGGCGGAGACCTGGGTCCGGCTCCGCCTCGGCCTGGACGGGCCCCCTGGGGGGAAGGTGGCCACGGGCCTCCCCTTCCTGGACCACATGCTCCTCCAGCTCCAGCGCCACGGCCGCTTCCTCCTGGAGGTGGAGGCCAAGGGGGACCTCGAGGTGGACGTGCACCACCTGGTGGAGGACGTGGGCATCGCCCTGGGAATGGCCCTGAGGGAGGCCCTGGGGGAGGGAGTGGGCCTGGAGCGCTACGCCGAGGCCTTCGCCCCCATGGACGAGACCCTGGTGCTTTGCGTCTTGGACCTCTCGGGGAGGCCCCACCTGGAGTACCGCCCCGAGGCCTGGCCCGTGGTGGGGGAGGCGGGCGGAGTGAACCACTACCACCTGCGGGAGTTCCTGAGGGGCCTGGCGAACCACGGGCGGCTCACCCTCCACCTGAGGCTCCTTTCGGGAAGGGAGGCCCACCACGTGGTGGAGGCGAGCTTCAAGGCGTTGGCCCGGGCCCTCCACCGGGCGACCCGCCTCACGGGGGAGGGGCTTCCCAGCACCAAGGGGGTGCTTTAACCCCCACGGGGCCGCTTCGCCTCGGCTTAACATGCGGGAGAGGATGAGGGCGCTCCTCATTGACTACGGCTCGGGAAACCTGAGAAGCGCCGCCAAGGCCCTCGAGGCCGCGGGCTTCTCCGTGGCGGTGGCCCAGGACCCCAAGGCCCACGAGGAGGCGGACCTCCTCGTCCTCCCGGGGCAGGGCCACTTCGGCCAGGTGATGCGGGCCTTCCGGGAAAGCGGCTTTCTGGAGCGGGTCCTCCAGCACCTAGAAAGGGGCCTCCCCTTCCTCGGGATCTGCGTGGGGATGCAGGTCCTCTACGAGGGGAGCGAGGAGGCTCCGGGGGTGAAGGGCCTCGGCCTTTTCCCGGGGAAGGTGCGCCGCTTTAGGGCGGGGAGGGTGCCCCAGATGGGCTGGAACGCCCTGGAGTTCGGCGGGGCCTTCGCGTCCCTTTCGGGGCGCCACTTCTACTTCGCCAACGCCTACTACGGCCCCCTCACCCCCCACTCCCTGGGGAGGGGGGAGTACGCGGGCACCCCCTTCACCGCCCTCCTCGCCAGGGAAAACCTCCTCGCCCCCCAGTTCCACCCCGAGAAGAGCGGGAAGGCGGGGCTCTCCTTCCTCGCCCTAGCCCGCCGCCACTTTGAGGTCCTCTAGGGTGACGAGCCGCCCCTGGGCCCCGATGGCGGTGGCGGCCAAGGCGCCCGCCAGGTTGGCCAGGCGGCCCGCCTCCACGGGGCTTAGGCCCTCCAGGACGGCGTGGGCGAAGGCGGCGGTGTAGGCGTCCCCGGCCCCGGTGGAATCCACGATGTCCTCCACCGGGAAGGGCTCCAAAAGCTCTTCCCCTTCCGGGGTGACCAGGATGGAGCCCATGGCTCCCACCTTGATGGCGAGGCGGGAAAAGCCTTCCCGCCTAAGCCGCTCCACCCCCTCGGAAAGGGAAGAGGCCCCCGTGAGGGCCAAAAGCTCCGTCTGGTTCATGAGGAGCCAGCTCACCCCCCGGAGGTGCTTCAAGAGTTCCCCTCCCGCCGCCCGCACCGCTCCCGTCCCCAGATCGGCGAAGATGGGCATCTCCCGTCTCCTTGCGGCCTCGAGGACCTCCGCCGCGTAGCTCCGGGAGGGCCCCCCCAAGAGGGCGTAGGCGGAGAGGACCACGGCGTCCGCTTGGTCCAGGTAGCGGGGCTTGAAGAGCGAAGGGTCCAGGTGGCGGCTTGCCCCTTCGGCGCTCACCATGGCCCTCTCCCCCCCGGGCACCACCAGGACGAGCACCGAGCTCGTGGTGTGCTCGGGGTCCTCCTGCAGGTACCTTAGGTCCACCCCCACCTCCCGCACCCGGCTTAGGGCGAGCTCGGCGAAGGGGTCCTTCCCCACCCGGCCCGCCAGAAAGACCCGGTGGCCTAGGCTTGCCAGCTGGGCCGCCAAGGTTCCCCCGGCCCCTCCCGGCTTCATCAGGGCCCGGCGGGCGGGGAGCTCCTCCCCGGGCTCGGGTATGCGCTCCACGAAGAAAAGCAGGTCCACGGAAACGTCCCCCAACACGAAAAACCGCATCTTTCCCCCTTTCCCAGGCAAAGGCTTTTGCCCTCACTATACCGCAAGGGCCCCGTTGCTTTGCCTCCAAGCTTACCGCCCCAAAATGAGAAAAGCATAACAAGCCTCCGGCAAAGCCTTGGGAATCCCCCTTGCTTAACCCAAGGGGGGGTTCCCGGGGCCCCCATGCCGGGGGTGGTCCTAGAACCTGCGGTCCACCACCAGGCCCCCTTCCAGGGCCTCCACCAGCTCGGCCTCGTCCACCCTGAGGCCCGTGGCCTTCTGGATGGCCTCAAAGAGGCCGGGGGGGACCTTGTCCGCCTTAAGGCGCAGGACCAGCTTGTCCGTGCCTTCCAGCTTCCTCTCCACCACCACCTGGAAGCCCTTCGGGTCCAGGCCGAAGCCCGCCAGGAGGGGGGCGAGCTCCGTGGGGTAGAGCTTGACCCCCTTCACCTTCACCATCTGGTCCGTGCGGCCGAAGACCCCCCGGGGAAGCACCGTGAGGCCCTCCCGCCTTTCGGCGATGGCCAGGTCCCCGGTGCGGAAGCGCAGCATGGGCATGAGGGTGCGGCTTAGGGCGGTGACCACGAGCTCCCCCTTTTCCCCGTCCGCCACGGGGCTCAGGGTCTCGGGATCCAGCACTTCCAAAACGGCCATCTCCGGGATCTCCCAAAGCCCGTCCTTCTCCATCCGCTCCCCGGCCACGATGCCGAGCTCGCTGGTCCCGTAAGCGTCCAGGGCGGTGCCGCCCAGGAGGGCCTCCACCTTCTCCCTAAAGCCGGGCACGGAGGTGAAGGGCTCCCCCCCGGCCAAAAGAAGGGGGAAGCGCCCCCCCGCCTGCCCCACCTTTAGGGCGAAGGAGGGGTTGGTCACCAGGACGTCAAACCCGTAGGTCCGCCCGATCTCGGCGATGCGGGTGGCCTCCCCGGGCCCGTGGGGGAGGACCAGGTTCCCCGCCCGCCAGAGGGCCTGGTGGAAGAGCCACCCCCCGGCATAGACGTGGTAGCTGAAGGCCACGAGCACCTTCTTGCCCACGACGCCGAGCCTTTTGTAGTGCTCCGCCAGGGCCTCGGCCTGGTAGCGGAGGTCCTCCTGGGAGAGGTACTCGGGCATCCATCCTAGGGCGGGGCTTGGGGTGAGGTGCATGAGGCTCGCCCCTTCGGGGGGCCTGGGGTTTTCCCTAAGGAAGGCCACCCACTCCTCCCGGGTGGTGAGGGGGAGGGAAGGGAGGTCCTTTAGGGTGAGCTTTTCCGGGTCTATTCCCCGGAGCTTTTCCGCGTAGACGGGGTGGGCTTTGGCCTTCCGAACCACTTCCCTTAGCCTGGCCGCGCGGTCCATGCCTTACCTCCTTAGGTGCCAGGATTATACCCTGGATGCGCCCCAGCCGGGCTAGAGGCGGTCCCCAAGTAGGGAGGCGAGCTGGGCTAGCCCTTCCCCCAAGGCCTCGAGGCCGTCCCGTCTCAGGGTGATGTGCCCCACCTTGCGCCCGGGGCGCACCGCCTTGCCGTACCAGTGGAGGTGGGCCCCCTCCACCCTCAGCACCTCCCCGAAATCGGGCCTCTCCCCGATGAGGTTCACCATGGCGCTGTAGCCCCTTGAAGCGGTGCTCCCCAAGGGGAGGCCGAGGAGGGCCCGGAGGTGGTTTTGGAACTGGCTCGTCTCCGCTCCCTCAATGGTCCAGTGGCCGGAGTTGTGCACCCGGGGGGCCATCTCGTTGAAGAGGAGCTCCTCCCCCACCTGGAAGAACTCCAGGGCGAGGACGCCCACGTAGTCCAGGGCCTCGAGGGCCCTTAGGGCGTAGCCCTCGGCCTTTCGCCTGAGGGCTTCCGAGGCCCCGGGGGCCGGGGCCAGGGAGAGGCGGAGGATCCCCCCCCGGTGGCGGTTTTCCACCAGGGGGTAGAAGGCCACCTCCCCCGTCCGGCTCCGCACGGCGAGAAGGGAGACCTCCCGGTCAAAGGGGACGAAGGCCTCGAGGAGGAGCCCCTGGCCTCCCAGGGCCTTCAGGGCTTCCCGGGCCTCTTCCTCCGTGCGGGCGAGGGCCTGCCCCTTGCCGTCGTAGCCCCCTCGCCTGGTCTTGAGGAGGGCGGGAAGGCCCACCCGCCTTAGGCCCTCCTCCAGGTCCAGGGGGCCCTCCACGGGGTGGAAGGGAGGGGTGGGCACCCCGAGGCCCCGCATGAAGCTCTTCTCCCGGAGGCGGTCCTGGGCCACCTCCAGGGCCCGGGGCGGAGGGTAGAGGGGAACCGCTTCCGCCAGGCGCCGGGCCGCCTCCACGGGAACGTTCTCAAACTCGTAGGTGGCGAGGTCAAGCCCCTCGGCGAAGCGCAAGAGGGCCCCTTCCTCCAGGAACTCCCCCACCACGAGGGGCCCCACCTGCCCGGCGCAGGCCTCGGGGGAGGGGTCCAGAAAGCGGAAGGAAAGCCCCAAGGGGTAGCCCGCCAGGGCCAGCATCCGCCCGAGCTGCCCTCCGCCCAGAACGCCGATCCTCACGCTTCCTCCCGGGGGTCGGGGTGGGCGAGGACGGCCTCGGTCTGGGCCTTGCGGTAGGCCTTGAGCCTTTCCATGACCTCGGGGTGCTTGAGGCCCAGGATGCTCGCGGCGAGGAGGGCGGCGTTCACCGCCCCCGCCCGCCCGATGGCCAGGGTGCCCACGGGGACCCCCGCGGGCATCTGGACGATGGAGAGGAGGGAGTCCAGCCCCTTTAGGGCCCGGCTTTCCACCGGCACCCCCAGGACGGGCAAGGCGGTGTGGGCCGCGGTCATCCCGGGGAGGTGGGCCGCCCCCCCGGCCCCGGCGATGATCACCTGGAGCCCCCTCTCTTCGGCGGTCTTGGCGTACTCCGCCATGAGGTCCGGGGTGCGGTGGGCGGAGACGACGCGCACCTCGTAGGGGATGCCCAGGGCCTCGAGGGTCTCCGCCGCGTGGCGCAGGGTCTCCCAGTCGGAGCGGGAGCCCATGATGAGGCCTACCAACGGCGCCATCGTACCGGATTGTAAAAGCCCCTCCTGGGGTTGTAAAGGTAGGGGGATGGATACCTTGGAGCTCCTTCGCCTAAACCTCTTTTCCCCCATGGTCCTGGCCTTCTTCCTGGGGGCCCTGGCCCGGTGGCTCAAGAGCGATCTCGCCTTTCCCGAGGCCCTCTACACCGCCCTTTCCATCTACCTCCTCTTCGCCATCGGCTTTAAGGGCGGGGCGGAGCTTTCCCGCACGCCTCTGGCCCTGGTGCTCCTTCCCGCCCTCTTCACCCTGGCCCTCGGGCTTTTCCGGCCCTTCCCCGCCTACCTCCTCGCCCGGCGGTTCCTCAGGGTGGGCCGGGAGGACGCCGCCGCCCTCGCGGCCCACTACGGCTCGGTTTCGGCGGTGACCTTTCTCGCCGCCCTCACCTTCGTCCAGGCCATGGGGCGGCCCGCCCCGGGCTTCATGCCCACCCTGGTAGCCCTGTTGGAGGTGCCGGGCATCGTGGTGGCCCTCTCCCTCGCCAAGCGGGGTGGGGGGAGGTTCGGGGAGGCGCTTCGCGAGGTCCTCGCCGGGAAGAGCGTGGTCCTCCTCCTCGGGGGGCTTTTCATCGGCTTCCTTTCCGGGGAGGAGGGGATGAAGAGGGTGAGGGCCTTTTTCGTGGACCCTTTCTACGGAGCCCTCACCCTCTTCCTCCTGGACCTCGGGATGGTGGCGGCCTCGAGGCTTTCCGTCCTGCGGCAGGTGGGCCTCCGGCTCGTCCTCTTCGGCGTGGGGCTCGCCCTCTTCCACGGGGCCCTGGGGGTCTACCTGGGCCACCTGGCGGGCCTGGGGGTGGGCGGGGCCGCAGTGCTTGGGGCCATGGCGGCGAGCAGCAGCTACATCGCCGCCCCCGCCGCCGTGAGGATCGCCCTCCCCGAGGCGAACCCCAGTTTGTACCTTTCGGCGAGCCTCGCCGTCACCTTTCCCTTTAACCTGATCCTGGGGATCCCCCTTTACCACGCCCTGGCGGTCCTTTGGGGAGGTTAGGCATGAACCTGGTGCCCTTAAAGCTCGTGACCATCGTGGCGGAAAGCCTCCTGGAGAAGCGGCTGGTGGAAGAGATCAAGCGCCTCGGGGCCAAGGGCTACACCATCACCCCGGCGAGGGGGGAGGGCTCCCGGGGGCTTAGGAGCGTGGACTGGGAGGGGCAGAACATCCGCTTGGAGACCGTCGTGAGCGAGGAGGTGGCCCTAAAGATTCTGCAAAGGCTTCAGGAGGCTTACTTCCCCCACTACGCCGTCATCGCCTACGTGGAGAACGTCTGGGTGGTGCGCGGGGAGAAGTACGTGTGATCCCGCCTCATGCGGGCTTGCGCCCGCATGGGGGCCCTGGAGAAGGCCTGGGCGGCGGGCCCTACCCGGCGCGGGAGGGGCGCCGGGAGAGGAGAAGCCCCATCCCCCCGAGGAGGAGAAGTCCCAAGAGGATGGCCCAGAGGGGGAGGTGCCGCCCCAGCAGGTAGCCCAAGAGGAAAAGCCCCTGGGTCCAGAGGAGGCTCCCCAGGGCCACAAGGGGGAGGTAGCGGGCCAAGGGGAAGCCCCAGGCGCCGAAAAGGAAGGGCACCAGGGTGCGCACCCCCCCGAGGAAAGGGGCGAGGAGGAGGACCAGGGGACCAAAGCGGAGGGCCAGGCGCTTGCCCTTTTTCCAGAGGTCCTCGGGGAAGCGCCGCCTGAGGGCCTTTCCCCCGTAGCGCCCCAGGGCGTAGCCCAGGAGGTGGCCGAGGAAGCTTCCCAGGAAGAGGAGGGGGAGGAGGGGAAAGGGCCTAAGGCTTCCTTCCGCGGCCCAGGCGCCCAAGGCGAGGAGGAGGGTGTCCCCCCCGGGCACGAAGAGACCTATGGGAAGGCCCGTCTCCAGAAAGAGGGAGAGGGGGGCGAGGAGGAGGAGGGCGTTCATGCGGGGGCGGGCTTGCGGGTGGCCCAGAGGGTGCCCAGGAGGAGGACGGCGAGAATGAGGAGGCTGAAGGCCTCCTTATCCAGCCCCAGGGCGAGCTCGGGGCGGCCTAGGACCTCCTTCATCAGCTTGTCCCACCCGCCCACGGCGAGCTTCGCCCCGGCGAGGCCCACCACCAGGTAGGCCAGGTGCTTGAACCGGGGGTAGCGGTCAAGGAGCGTTACCACCAGGCTCGCCAGCATCCTGAGGGCGAGGATCCCCAGGAAGACCCCGGTGTAGATGACCCAGAGCTTCTCGGAGAGGGCCACGGCCACCAGGACCGAGTCCACGGCGAAGGCCAGGTCCATGAGCTCCACCTGGGCCACCACCTTCCAGAACTGGGCCGCGCTCGCCTCCAAGGGCGGGGGGGCGTGGGCCTCTTGGGGGCTTAGGAAGTGCTTCAGGGCGATGTAGAGGAGGTAGGCCGCCCCCAGGGCCTGCACCCACCAGAGCTGGATGACCAGGCTCGCGAAGAGGAGGGCGAGGCCCCGGAGGACATAGGCCCCGAGGATCCCGTAGAAGAGGGCCTTCCGCCTCAAGGCTGGGGGGAGCTTCTGGACGATGACCCCGAGGATGAGGGCGTTGTCCGCCGAGAGGAGGACCTCTAGGACGATAAGCGTCAGGATGGCCGCGAGGGCGCCCGTGAGTTCCATGCCTTACCTCCCAAAAGAAAAGGCCACCGCCCAGGCGGTGGTCTTGCCCGGACCCTCCCGGGTCCCCGGCCTCCCGGGGCCCTTGGGCCCGTCCTGACGGGAGGCCGGTTTGGGGCTACTCCCCAACCGGGAAGCAGTATACCCCAAAAGGTGGGCCGGTGGGGGGCGGGGCCTGGGGCCTTTGGCTATACTTGGGCTCATGGACGAGGCGAAGGTCTCCCAGGAGGCGGCCCCGGCCCTGCCCACCAAGGAGCAGGTCCTCGAGGCCCTGAAGGTGGTCTACGACCCGGAGATCCCCGTGAACATCGTGGACCTGGGCCTGGTCTACGACGTGCAGGTCCACGAGAACGGGGTGGTGGACATCACCATGACCCTCACCGCCATCGGCTGCCCCGCCCAGGACGTGGTGAAGGCCGATGCCGAGATGGCGGTGATGCGCCTCCCCGGGGTGCAGGGGGTGAACGTGGAGTTCGTCTGGACCCCGCCCTGGACCCCCGCCAAGATGACCGAGGAGGGGAAGCGCATGATGCGCATGTTCGGCTTCAACGTGTAGGGGGTCATTTTCCCCTGGCGCCCTCCCTTGGGCCGTGGGAGAATGGGCCCATGCCGGTTAGCCGCTACTACGACGTCAAGCGGGATGGGCGGGGCGAGCGCTACCTGGAGCCCTACGTTTCGGGCTTTCTTCTCCTCAGGCTTCCCCTCCTCAACAAGGGCACGGCCTTCACCGAGGAGGAAAGGCGGGCCCTGGGCTTAGAGGGCCTCCTTCCCCCCCACGTGAACACCCTGGAGGAGCAGAAGGAGCGGGTCTACCGCCGCTACCGCCTCATCCAAAGCCCTCTGGAGAAGCACATCTACCTGCGCCACCTCCAGGACCGGAACGAGGTCCTCTTCTACGCCCTCTTGGTGGACCACCTGGAGGAGATGCTCCCCATCCTCTACACCCCCACGGTGGGGGAGGCGGTGCGGGAGTTCTCCCACATCTACCGCTACCCCCGGGGCTTCACCGCCAGCACGAGGAACATTGACCGCGTGGAGGAGGCCCTGCAAAACGTCCCCTTGGAGGAGGTGCGCCTCATCGTGGCCACGGACTCCTCGGCCATCCTGGGCATCGGGGACCAGGGCTACGGGGGCATGGCCATCGCCATCGGCAAGCTCACCCTCTACACCGCCGTGGGCGGGGTGGGCCCCGACAAGACCCTGCCCGTGGAGCTGGACGTGGGCACCGACCGGGAGGACCTCCTAAGGGACCCCCTCTACCTCGGGGTGCGGCACAAGCGCCTTAAGGGGGAGGCCTACTTCCGCTTCCTGGACCGCTTTGTGGAGGCGGTGAAGCGGCGCTACCCCAAGGCCCTCATCCAGTGGGAGGACTTCGCCAAGGAGGCGGCCTTCCAGGTGTTGGAGCGCTACCGCAAGGTGGTCCCCTCCTTCAACGACGACATCCAGGGCACGGGGGCGGTGGCCCTCTCCGGGGTCCTCTCCGCCTGCCGCCTAAAAGGGGAGAGGCTTTCCGAGCAGGTGGTGGTGGTCTACGGGGCGGGGGCCGGGGGGATCGGGGTGGCCTGGGCCCTGGTGGAGGGGATGAAGCGGGAGGGCCTAAGCGAGGAGGAGGCCAAGGCCAGGGTGCTGGTGCTGGACTCCAAGGGCCTCTTGGTGGAGGGCCGACCCATGGAGGACTACAAAAAGCCCTACGCCCAGAAGCCCGGGCGCCTAGAGGGCTGGCGCTTCGCCGGGGGGGTCCCGAACCTCCTGGAGACCATCGCGAACGCCCGGGCCACGGTGCTCCTTGGCCTTTCCGGCCAGGCGGGGAGCTTCAACGAGCCCGTGGCGCGGGCCATGCTGGAGAACACCCCCCGCCCGGTGATCTTCCCCCTCTCCAACCCCACCTCGGCCTCGGAGGCCCTCCCCGACGACCTCGTCTACTGGACGGAAGGGAAGGTCCTGGTGGCCGCGGGAAGCCCTTTTCCCCCGGTGGGCTTCAAGGGGGGGACCATCCCCGTCGGCCAGGGAAACAACGCCTTCATCTTTCCCGGGCTTGGCCTCGGGGCGGTCCTCGCCCGGGCCCGGGAGGTGACGGACGGGATGGTCCTCGAGGCCGCCTACGCCCTCTATGACTACACCGCCCGGCACTTTCCCGACCTCCTCTACCCCCCCGTGGCCCACCTGCGGGAGGTCTCCCCCTACGTGGCCGCCCGGGTCATGCAAAAGGCCTTGGAGGAGGGGGTGGCCGAGGAGGAAAGGGTCCAGGGGCTCTCCCTGGAGGGCCTCCTGGACTTCGTCAGAAGCCGCTTCTGGGAGCCCCGGTACCTTCCCTACCGCCCCGCCCCGGTAATCTAGGGGCATGGCCTGGCGCCTCGTGAGCCTCGAGCCCGCCCGGTTCCAGGAGGGGCCTCCCCTAGACCCGGAGCCCGAGGCCTTCCACCCCCTGGAGGAGCCCTGGGAGGCCAAGCGGGGAGGCGAGGCCCCCTGGCCCGAGCCCCTTTACTTCGTGGACGGGAAGGAGCGGGCCGAGGCCCTCCTTTCCCAGGGCCCCCGCCTGGCCCTCCTGGGGTGCGTGGCCGCGGGGGCGGTGGCCCTGAAGGGGGGGAGGGTGGAGCTTTTGAGCCTCAGGGTGCGCCGGGTGGGGGTGGGGCTGGAGGAGGCCCTTGGGGCGGGGGAGCTCCTCTACGAGCCCGTGCCGGCCTTGGGGGAGGGCCTGGAAGGGCTCCAGGCGGGGCTTCGCGCCGCCCGGGAGGCCCTGGAGCGGGAGGTGGCCTTGGGGCTTCGGGGAGGGCTTCTCGTGGTGGACGGCCCCGTGCGCCTCCTCCGGGAAGGCCCCCTCATGGGCTACATCAAGACCCACTGGGCCCGCTACCTGCCCAAGGAGCGGGAGGCCCTCCTCGAGGCCCTGGCCCCGGGGGAGCGCACCCCCGCCTTCCGCGTCCACCGGAAGGGCCTGGAGCTTGCGAGCTGGTACCTGCGCCTTCCCCTGCCCCCAGAGGGGCTTAGGCCCCCCTTGGCGGGGCTTTTGCGGGTGGAGGCGCCCCTTTCCGGGCCCTTCCTGGAGCTCGCCGACCTCTCCTTGGGGCTCTTCCCCAGCCTGGCCTCCCACCCGGTCAAGGACCCCAGGGCCCCGCAGAACCTCCTGCCCGTGGGGAGGCTGGAGCGGGAGCTCGCCCGCAGGATGGGGAGGCCCGAGGTGGTGGGCCGCCTTCTTTCCAGGCATTTAGGAGGTGGGAGGTGAAGCGCATCGGCGTGGTCTTGGGAAGCCGGGAGGCCACCCCCTTGGAGTTCTGGGTGGGGGTGGAGGGGGAGGGGCTTTTGCGCCTGGACGACCTGGTGCTGGTGGAGGGCTTCCACCCCCAGGTGGGCCGGGTGCGCTACTTCGGCATGGTGGACCACGTGGCCAAGGTCCACGAGGGGGAAAGCTACGATACCGACACCTTCCTGGCGGTGGAGGGGAAGATCCCCGTGAGCCTGGCCTACGTGGCCCACGTGAGCGTGACCCGCATCCTCCCCGAGGAGTTCTTCCCCCCGGACCCGGGCTCCCCTGTCTACCTCGCCGAGGGCGAGGCTTTGGAGCTCGCCCTCTACTACGAGGCCATGCGCAACCAGCGGGGAAGCACCAAGCTCCCCGCCGGGCTTTTAAAGAACGGGGAGGTGGCCTACCTCAACCTGGAGTTCCTGAACGGGGTGAAGGGGGGGCACGTGAACATCTCCGGCATCAGCGGGGTGGCGGCCAAGACCAGCTACGCCACCTTCCTCCTCAAAAGCCTCCTGGAAAGCGGGGTCCTGGAGGACGCCCACCAGGCCCGGGTCCTCCTCTTCAACGTCAAGGGGGAGGACCTCTTCTTCCTGGACAAGCCCAACGCCCGCCTCACCGAGGAGGCCAGGCGGGCCTACCAGCGGCTCGGCCTCCCCGCGACCCCCTTCGGGAGCGTGGCCTTCCTCGCCCCTCCCAAGAAGGAGGGGTACGTGCCCGACCTGGACTCCCGCCTGGAGGGGGTCAGGGCCTACCACTGGGACCTGGTCCAGTTCTGCCAAAGGGGCCTCCTCCCTTTCCTCTTCGCCGACCGGGGCCTCATGACCAACCTGGGCTTTTTGGTCCAGCACCTCACGGAGAAGCTCCGGCACCTCGCCGAGGGGCAGAAGGGCCCCTACCTCCAGGTGGGGGACTGGCCCCGGGAGGACCTTCCCGAGGAGGTGAGCTTTGACGCCCTGGGGAAGGTGCGCTTAAGGAGCTTTTCCGACCTGGTGCGCTACCTGGAGTACAAGCTCCTCGGCCCCGAGACCGGGGAAGGGGAGGGGGATAAGGCCTGGACCGCCCGCCAGGCCAAGGGGACCCTCGAGGCCTTCGTGCGGCGCCTACGGGCGAGCGTGGAAAACGTGGCCCACCTGGTCCGGGGGGACCGGCCGGGGAAGCCCCCGGACCCCCTTTCGGGGGAGGCCCAGGTGCACGTGGTGGACCTGGCCAAGCTCTCCCCCCAGGCCCAGATGTTCGTGGTGGGAAGCCTCCTCAAGGACCTCTTTGAGAGGAAGGAGCGGGGGCGGTACCGGGGAAGGGTCTTCGTCGTCTTGGACGAGCTCAACAAGTACGCCCCCCGGGAGGAGGAAAGCCCCATCAAGGACGTCCTCCTGGACATCGCCGAGAGGGGCCGCTCCCTGGGGGTCATCCTCATCGGGGCCCAGCAGACGGCGAGCGAGGTGGAGCGCCGGGTGGTGGGAAACGCCGCCATCCGGGTGGTGGGCCGCCTGGACGCCGCCGAGGCCGAGCGCCCCGAGTACCGCTACCTCCCCGCCTCCTTCCGCCAAAGGGCCCTCATCCTCCCGCAAGGGGCGGTGATCCTCCACCAGCCCGAGATCCCCGTGCCCCTCCTCGTCCACTTCCCCTTCCCCGCCTGGGCCACCAAGCGGGAGGAGGTCCTGGAGGACAACTCCGCCGAGGCCTTGAGGCGGGAGCTTTTCGGGTAGGATGGCCTTGCCATGAGGAAGACCCCGCTTTACCAGGCCCACCTGCGCCTCGGCGCCCGGATGGTGGACTTCGCCGGGTACCTCCTCCCCCTCCAGTACACCTCCATCCTCGAGGAGCACCTTTCCGTGCGGCGGGGGGCGGGCCTCTTTGACGTGAGCCACATGGGGGAGTTTCTGGTCCGGGGAGAGGACGCCCTCGCCTTCCTCCAGTGGGCCACGGCGAACGACGCGGCCAGGCTCAAGGTGGGAAGGGCCCAGTACTCCATGCTCCCGAACGCACGGGGCGGGGTGGTGGACGACATCTACCTCTACCGCCTGGGGGAGGAGGAGTACCTCATGGTGGTGAACGCCGCCAACATCGCCAAGGACCTCGCCCACCTCCAGGGCCTGGCCAAGGGGTTCAGGGTGGAGCTTCTGGACCTCTCCGAAAAGACCGCCCTCCTCGCCCTCCAGGGCCCGAAGGCGGCCTCCCTCCTCCAGGGGCTTACCGATCTGGACCTTTCCCAGAAGCGAAAGAACGACGTCTTCCCCGCCCGGGTAGCGGGGCGGCCCGCCCGCCTCGCCCGCACCGGGTACACGGGGGAAGACGGGTTTGAGCTCTTCCTGGCCCCGGAGGACGCCGAGCCCGTGTTCCTGGCCCTCCTCGAGGCCGGGGCCACCCCTTGCGGCCTCGGGGCCCGGGACACCTTAAGGCTCGAGGCGGGCTTCCCCCTCTACGGCCACGAGCTCACCGAAGAGACCAACCCCCTCTGCACCCCCTGGAGCTGGGTGGTGAAGCGGGAGAAGGACTTCCTGGGCAAGGAGGCCATGCTGGGCCAGGCCTGCCAGGAGAGGCTCGTGGGCCTGGTGCTGGAGGCCGGGGTTCCCCGGGAGGGGTACCGGGTGCTTTCCGAAGGCCGCCCCGTGGGCCGGGTGACGAGCGGGGGGTACTCGCCCCTTCTGGAAAAGGGCATCGCCCTGGCCTACGTGGAGGAGGGGGCGGAGGGGTCTTTCGCGGTGGAGGTCCGGGGCCGGGCCGTCCCCGCCCGCCTTAGCCCTCTCCCCTTTGTGCCGCTAAAATAGCGGGGGTTAGGAGGCGCTATGGACATCCCGAAGGACCGCTTTTACACCAAGACCCACGAGTGGGCCCTGCCCGAAGGCGACACGGTGCTGGTGGGCATCACCGACTACGCCCAAGACGCCTTGGGCGACGTGGTCTACGTGGAGCTACCCGAGGTGGGCCGGGCGGTGGAGCAGGGGGAGGCGGTGGCCGTGGTGGAGAGCGTGAAGACCGCCTCCGACATCTACGCTCCCGTGGCCGGGGAGGTGGTGGAGGTGAACCCCGCCCTGGAGAAGAACCCCGAGCTCATCAACCAGGACCCCTACGGGGAGGGCTGGATCTTCCGCCTCAAGCCCCGGAACATGTCCGACCTGGACGGGCTTCTGGACGCAGGGGGTTACCAGGCGGCCCTCGAGGCCGAGGCGTGAGGCGGGCGCCCCTTAGGGTAGAGGAGCTCCTGTAGTCCCGGGGCAAATGGCCCTGGGGTTTTGCCTAAGGATAGAGCCATGGACTACACGCCCCACACGGAGGAGGAGATCCGGGAGATGCTGAGGCGGGTGGGGGCGGAATCCCTGGAGGACCTCTTCGCCCACCTGCCCAAGGAGATCCTGAACCCCCCCATAGACCTTCCCGAGCCCCTCCCGGAGTGGAAGGTCCTGGAGGAGCTTAGGCGCCTCGCCGCCCAAAACCTCCCCGCCCACAAGGCCTTTCTGGGGGGTGGGATAAGGAGCCACCACGTGCCCCCCGTGGTCCAGGCCCTGGCCGCACGGGGCGAGTTCCTCACCGCCTACACCCCCTACCAGCCCGAGGTGAGCCAGGGGGTTCTGCAGGCCACCTTTGAGTACCAGACCATGATCGCCGAGCTCACGGGCCTGGAGATCGCCAACGCCTCCATGTACGACGGCTCCACCGCCCTCGCCGAGGGGGTGCTCCTCGCCCTCCGGGAGACGGGGCGGATGGGGGTTTGGGTCTCCCAGGGGGTCCACCCCGAGTACCGCGCGGTGCTTCGGGCCTACCTCGAGGCCGTGGGGGCCACCCTCAAGACCCTTCCCCTGGAAGGGGGGAGGACCCCCGTGCCCGAGGTGGGGGAGGAGGTGGGGGCGGTGGTGGTCCAGAACCCCAACTTCCTGGGCGCCCTGGAGGACCTAAGGCCCTTCGCCGAGGCCGCCCACGCTGCGGGGGCCCTCCTCGTGGCCGTGGCCGACCCCCTCTCCTTGGCCCTCCTCAAGCCCCCGGGGGCCTATGGCGCGGACGTCGCCGTGGGGGACGGGCAGGTCCTTGGCCTCCCCATGGGCTTCGGTGGCCCCCACTTCGGGTATCTGGCCACCAAAAAGGCCTTCGTGCGCCAGCTTCCGGGAAGGCTCGTCTCCGAGACCGTGGACGTGGAGGGGAGGCGGGGCTATATCCTCACCCTCCAGGCCCGGGAGCAGTACATAAGGCGGGCCAAGGCCAAGAGCAACATCACCACCAACGCCCAGCTCACCGCCCTCATGGGGGCCATGTACCTGGCGGCCTTGGGCCCCGAGGGGCTTAGGGAGGTGGCCCTGAAGAGCGTGGAAGCGGCCCACAAGCTCCACGCCCTCCTCCTGGAGGTCCCGGGGGTCAGGCCCTTCACCCCCGAGCCCTTCTTCAGCGAGTTCGCCCTGGTCCTTCCCAAGGAACCGGAGGCGGTTCGGGAAGCCCTCGCGGAGCGGGGCTTCCACGGGGCCACCCCGGTGCCCGAGGAGTACGGAGAAAGCCTCGCCCTCTTCGCCGCCACCGAGCTCCACGAGGAGGAGGACCTCTTGGCCTTCCGTGAAGCCCTTAAGGAGGTGCTGGCGTGAGCTACCCCTTGATCTTTGAGCGAAGCCGCAAGGGCCGCCGCGGCCTCAAGCTCGCCAAGGACGTGCCGCGGGCCGAGGACTACATCCCGAAGGCCTTCCTCCGGGAGGCCCCGCCCCGCCTCCCCGAGGTGGACGAGCTCACCCTGGTGCGCCACTACACCGGGCTTTCCCGCCGCCAGGTGGGGGTGGACACCACCTTCTACCCCTTGGGCTCCTGCACCATGAAGTACAACCCCAAGCTCCACGAGGAGGCGGCAAGGCTTTTTGCCGACCTCCACCCCTACCAGGACCCAAAGACGGCCCAGGGGGCCTTAAGGCTCATGTGGGAGCTCGGGGAGTACCTGAAGGCCCTCACGGGCATGGACGCCATCACCCTGGAGCCCGCCGCCGGGGCCCACGGGGAGCTCACGGGGATCCTCGTCATCCGCGCCTACCACGAGGACCGGGGGGAGGGGAGGACCAGGCGGGTGGTCCTGGTCCCGGATTCGGCCCACGGCTCCAACCCCGCCACCGCCAGCATGGCGGGCTACCAGGTGCGGGAGGTGCCCTCGGGGCCCGACGGAGAGGTGGACCTCGAGGCCCTGAAGCGCGAGCTCGGCCCCCACGTGGCCGCCCTCATGCTCACCAACCCCAACACCCTGGGCCTCTTTGAAAGGCGCATCCTGGAGATCTCCCGCCGGGCTAAGGAGGCCGGGGTCCAGCTCTACTACGACGGGGCCAACCTGAACGCCGTCATGGGCTGGGCCAGGCCCGGGGACATGGGCTTTGACGTGGTCCACCTGAACCTCCATAAGACCTTCACCGTGCCCCACGGCGGGGGCGGCCCCGGCTCCGGTCCCGTGGGGGTGAAGGCCCACCTCGCCCCCTACCTCCCCGTGCCCCTGGTGGCCAAGGGGGAGGGGGGCTTCTACCTGGACTTTGACCTCCCCAAGAGCATCGGGAGGGTGCGGAGCTTCCACGGGAACTTCCTGGCCCTGGTCCGGGCCTGGGCCTACATCCGCACCCTGGGGCTAGAGGGCCTCAAGAAGGCCGCGGCCCTCGCCGTGCTCAACGCCCGCTACCTGAAGGAGCTCCTCAAGGAGAGGGGCTACCGGGTCCCCTACGACGGGCCCACCATGCACGAGTTCGTGGCCCAGCCCCCCCCGGGCTTCCGCGCTTTGGACCTCGCCAAGGGGCTTTTGGAGCTCGGCTTCCACCCGCCCACGGTCTACTTCCCCTTGATCGTCAAGGAGGCCCTCATGGTGGAGCCCACGGAGACCGAGAGCAAGGAGACCCTCGAGGCCTTCGCCGAGGCCATGGGGGAGCTTTTAGGGAAGCCCCGGGAGTGGCTGGAGGGCGCCCCCTACTCCACCCCGGTCCGCCGCCTGGACGAGCTTCGGGCCAACAAGACCCCGAAGCTCACCTTCTTTGACGAGGGTTAAACCCCTTGCCGGGGCCCCCATGCTGGCTTGGGCCAGCACGGAGTGGGATTAAAGCCCGAAGTAGGCCCGGGCCGCTTCCACGTCCCGGGCGATCTGCGCCTTTAGGGCCTCGAGGGAGGGAAAGCGCCTCTCCTCCCGGAGGCGCTTGAGAAAGCGCACCCGCACCTCCTCCCCGTAAAGCTCCCCGGCGAAGCCAAGGAGGTGCACCTCCAAGCGCCTTTCCTCTCCCCCCAGGGTGGGGCGGGTGCCCACGTTGGCCACCCCCTTGTAGCGCCCGAAGGCCCCTTCCGCCTCCACGGCGAAGACCCCAGGGGGAAGGACCTTAAG